>CAZUKC010000015.1:0-12045 GCA_964620375.1 uncultured Ramlibacter sp.
TCGACGTCGCCAAGCTGCGTTACCACCGCATCATCATCATGACCGACGCCGACGTCGACGGCGCCCACATCCGCACGCTGCTGCTCACGTTCTTCTACCGCCAGATGCCCGAGCTGGTCGAGCGTGGTCACATCTACATCGCGCAGCCACCCCTGTACAAGGTCAAGGCCGGCAAAGAGGAGCTGTACCTCAAGGACGGCACCGAACTCGATGGTTTCCTGCTTCGCATCGCCCTGAATGGCGCCAGCGTGAACACCGGCGGCGCCACGCCCACGACGCTGGCGGGCGAGACCCTGGCCGAACTGGCGCGCAAGCACCAGGTGGCCGAACAAGTGATCCATCGTCTCTCGGGCTTCATGGACGCCGAGGCCCTGCGTGCGATCGCAGACGGCGTGCGCCTGAACCTGGACACGGTGCCTGAAGCCGAGGCGTCGGCGCTGGCCCTGCAGGCCCGCCTGCAGGAGATCGACCGCCTGACCAATGCCGCCCCGGCGGAAGTGGCGGGCGAATTCGACGTGCGCACCGACAAGCCGATCTTGCGTATCAGCCGCCGCCACCACGGCAACGTCAAGAGCAGCGTGATCACCCAGGACTTCGTGCACGGCGCCGACTATCTGGCGCTGGCCGAGGCGGCCGACACCTTCCGCGGCCTGCTGCACGAAGGCGCCACGGTGCGCCGCGGCGAGGGCGAGCGCCAGAAAGAGGAAAAGGTCTCGGACTTCCGTTCGGCCATGCAGTGGCTGATCGGCGAAGCCGAGCGCGCCACCTCGCGCCAGCGTTACAAGGGTCTGGGCGAGATGAACCCCGAGCAGCTGTGGGAAACCACCATGGACCCGACGGTGCGCCGCCTGCTGCGCGTGCAGATCGACGACGCGATCGAGGCTGACCGCGTGTTCACGATGCTGATGGGAGACGAGGTGGAGCCGCGGCGCGACTTCATCGAGACCAACGCGCTGCGCGCGGCGAACATCGACGTGTGAGCGCAGGGGCGGGGGCCAGAGACCCTACGCGCATGACCTGCGCGGGGTCGCGCTAAGGTCTCGCCCCATGGATTCGGTCTCGCAGTTCGTCCTCGGTGCCGCCGTTTCGGTGGCCGTGATGGGCCGCCGCACCGCGGTCTGGAAAGCGGCGCTCTGGGGCGGCATCGCCGGGACCCTGCCGGATCTGGATGCCTTCATCGACCACGGTGATGCGGTCAGCAACATGGTCCTGCACCGCGCCGCCAGTCACGGGCTGTTCTGGCTGACGCTGTTCACGCCCTTGCTTGGGTGGGTGGCAGCACGGGTGCAGGGCGAGCGCGCACATGCGCCGCGCTGGATGCTGGCGATGGGGCTGGCTCTGGTGACGCACCCGCTGCTGGACACGATGACGGTCTACGGCACGCAGCTGCTGCAGCCCTTTTCCGACTACCCCTACGGCGTGGGGAGCATTTTCATCATCGACCCGCTCTACACCCTGCCGCTGCTGGCGGGGCTGGTGCTGGCCCTGGCGTGCGCGCCGGCAAGAGGCCTGCGCGCCAACGCCTGGGGCCTGGGCCTGTCCACCGCCTACCTGGCCTGGAGCGCCGCGGCGCAGTGGCACGTGCAGGGCGTGGTGCAGGACAGCCTGGCCGCCAGCGGTCGACCGGCGCAGCGTGTGCTGGTGACCCCCGCCCCCTTCAACACCGTGCTGTGGCGGGTGGTGGTGATGCGCGAGGAGGGCTATGAAGAAGGCTTCTACTCACTGCTTGATGCCGAGCCGCGTGTGCGTTTCGAGGCCTTTGCCAGCGACCCCGACCTGGCGCGCAGCCTGCAGGACCTGCCGTCACTGCGCCGCATGGCGGCCTTCTCGCACGGCTTCTACAAGGTACACGAGCGCGCCGGCGAGGCCTATGTCACCGACCTGCGCATGGGGCAGGAACCGGGTTACGTGTTCTCGTTCCGCATTGCGCGTCGCGAGGGCGAACACTGGGTGCCGGTGATGCCGGTCAACGCGGGCTGGCGTGGCGACGTGCGCCAGGGCCTGCGCTGGCTGTGGGTGCGTCTGCAGGGGCACGACGTGTCCCCGCCGCGTTGACGGCGCGCCGCTCTCTTACGGGCCGGGCCCGCAGGCCCGTATGATTCCCAGAGCGGTGGGCCGTTCCGCCGCACAGGAGGGCGCACTATGGACATGCTGCTGGCAGGCCTCATCGTTTTTCTGGGGGTGCACTCCACCCGTGTCTTTGCGGAGCCCTATCGCGCACGCTGGGTGGCGCGCATTGGCGAGAAACCCTGGAAAGGGGCCTACGCCATCGTCTCGCTGGCCGGCTTCGTCCTGCTGGTGTGGGGCTACGGGCTGGCGCGCCAGTCGCCCGTGGTGCTGTGGACACCCCCGCGCGGCATGAACCACCTGGCGGCTTTGCTGACCCTGCTGTCCTTCGTGATGCTGGCGGCGGCGTACGTGCCGGGCAACGGCCTCAAGGCGCGCCTGAAGCATCCGATGGTGCTGGCGGTCAAGGTCTGGGCCTTCGCGCACCTGCTGTCCAACGGCACTGCGGCCGACGTCGTGTTGTTCGGCGCTTTCCTGGTCTGGGCGGTGCTGGTGTTTCGGGCCTCGCGCCAGCGCGATCGCGCGCAGGGCACGGTGTATGCGCCCGGCACCGCGGCCCGCACCTGGATCACGATCGTGGTGGGCGTCGGCGCCTGGGTGGTCTTTGCCTTCTGGGCGCACGCGAAGCTGATCGGCGTGAGCCCGCTGGGCGTCTGACCGTCGGCGGGCGTTGCCTCGCGTTACCCGCGCCCCGGCCTGGGGTGGCCACAATGGGTCTCGCACTTTCAGGAGACGCGCCATGACCACTCCCCCGCGCGACGCCCGCGACGCGCAGACCCCGCACACCGGCAAGGTCGCCAACGACCACAACAAGCTCGGGGGCCGGGCCCCGACGCAAAAGAACCAGGGCGCTCGCTCGCCCCAGAGCCGCAGCGACCGCGACGACCGTGTCGGCAGCATGAACCAGTCCCGCATGCGCCGCGGCGGCACGGGCAGCCGTTCGCGCTGAGGCGCCGGCGCCATGACCCCAGAGGCCAGCGGACGTGCCGAGGGCGCGACAATGCACGCCATGAGCCGACTTGCCCTGAGCTACCTCGCCGTCCTGCTGGTTGTGGGCGTGCTCGATTACCTCTGGCTGCGTGTGATCGCGACGGCCTGGTACGAGACCGCGATGGCCCACCTGCTGGCGCCCAAGCCCAATCTCGTGGCGGCGGCGATCTTCTATTTCGCCTACCCGGTGGGGCTGATGGTGTTTGCGGTCGTGCCTTCGGGCGGGGACGTGATGCGGGCCTTGGCGCTGGGCGCGCTGTTCGGCCTGTTCGCCTACGGCACTTACGACATCACCAATCTGGCGGTGATGCGGGACTGGTCCCTGCGCCTGACCTTGATCGACATCGCCTGGGGCACCTTCGTGAGCGCCGTCGGTGCGTTGGCCGGCGCGCTGGCCTGGCAGGCCGTGCGCGCTCCGGGCGTCACGGCATAGGCCGCGCGGCGACCTGCGCGCGCGAGGGTCGCAGCTCCTGCGACAGGTACAGGACGGTCGCCAGCCCCAGCGGCCCGAGGTAGTAGACCGCGCGGTAGGCCAGCAGGGCCGCCAGCAGCTGCGCCTCGGGCAGGCGGTGCGACAGCAGGGCCACGAACACGGCCTCCAGCACCCCCAGGCCGGCCGGCACGTGAGCGATGACGCCCGCGACCGCCGCCAGCAGCAGCACGCCCAGCACCTGTCCATACGGCAGCTGACCCCGCAGCAGCGTGAACACCAGCGCCCCCATGAGGGCCCAGTTCGCGCAGGACAGCGCGAGCTGTGCGCCGACCATGGCGGGCCCGGGCAGGCGTACCACGTACCGCCCAAGACGCAGGCGCCGCCGCGGCCCCGCCAGACACGCCACCACGTACACACCAGCGACCGCCAGCAGCACCGGCCCGAGCAGGCGCAGGCTCAGGTCGGACAGGCCCCATGCCGGCGGCGGCTGGGGCGGCGCCACGCTGAACACCAGGCCCGCCACCACCAGGTACCCCAGCCAGTTGGTCACGATGCTCAGGGTCACCACGCGGCTGATGGTCAGGTAGGACAGCCCCAGGCGCGCGTACAGACGCAGGCGCAGCGCGATGCCGCCCACCAGCGAGCCGAAGTTCAGATTGAAGGCGTAGCTGGTGAAGGTCGCGCGCAGCACCTGCCCTACCCGCAGCGTATGGCCGGTGTAGGCGCGCCCGAGCAGGTCGAAGCTGCTGTAGGTCAGGTGGCTGGCTGCCGACAAGGCCGCAGCGACCAGCAGAACGGGCAGGGGCGTGGCGGCCAGGGCCTGGCCGACCTCCTGCCATTCGATGGTGCGCGCGTGACGCACGCCGAAGAAAGCCAGCGTCGCGAAGAAGGCCAGCGCGAGCCCGCGCCGCAGACCCGTGCGCGCCCAGGGTGGCAGCGTCACCAGGGTTCCTTCGCGAGGGCGGGCTGCAGGCGCGGTGCATGCGGGGGCAGCCAGCGCGCCCAGCGCGGGAACTTGCGCATCACGTGAAAGGCCAGGTAGCTGCGCACCAGCGCCAGGGCTCCGGCGGGGGGCAACCAGGCGGCGTCGATCTCTACGCAGTGCTCGCCCATGAGGTGCTGCAGGTGCAGATACATCGAGGCATTGAATGCGCGGTCTCGGATGAAGACGTTGGCTTCGAGATTCAGCGCCAGACTCAGCGGGTCCAGATTGCTCGAGCCGACCGTGGCCCAGGCCTCGTCCGCGAGCGCGATCTTGCCGTGCAGGGGCCGTTCGCGGTATTCGAAGATGCGCACGCCGGCCTTGAGCAGGTGGTGATAGAGCGTGCAGGCGGCCGTGCGGGCGATGGCCATGTCCGGTCGCCCCTGCAGGACCAGCCGCACGTCCACGCCACGGCGCGCGGCCAGGCGCAGCTCGCGCACCAGGCGGTAGCCGGGAAAGAAGTAGGCGTTAGCAATGACGACCCGGTGGCGCGCCTCGCGGATCGCGTCGCGGTAGTGCCGCTCGATGTCGTCCCGATGGCGCACGTTGTCTCGCACCGCGAACAGCGCCTGCGCCGCACCGGCGGGCGGCAGCTGCGCGGGCAGCAGGCGCGGCGGGCGACGCGCGAACCACCAGGCGTGCGGGCGCTGGTGCCGCAGACCCTGGGCCAGCGCGGCGTGGGTGTAGCGGTGGATCACCGCCACCAGCGGGCCGTGAATCTCCACCGCGTAGTCCTGCTTGGCCAGGGGTCCGAAGTCCGCGAGGTGGTCGGCCGAGTAGTTGATCCCGCCCACGAAGGCGATGCACGCGTCCACCACCACGATCTTTCGGTGCATACGCCGCAGCGCCTTGGGGCGCAGGCCGAAGGGACGCGGCCCGGGGTCGAACACGTGCAGGCGCACGCCGGCCTGTGCCAGCGCACGCACGAAGGCTTCGGAGAGGTTCGGCGAGCCCCAGCCGTCGACCGTCACGTCGATCTGCACGCCTCGGTGGCCGGCCGCGACCAGGGCCGCGTGCAGCTGCAGGCCGATCCGGTCCTCGAACAGGATGAAGGTCTCGAGCATCACCTCGCGCTGAGCCTGCGCGATGCAGTCGAACACCCGTGGGAAGTAGGCCTCGCCGTTTTCCAGCAAGGCGACCCGGTTGCCATCGACCCAGTCCGTCATAGGTGGATCTCCGCCGCCAGCGGCGCGTGGTCCGACAGGTGCGACCAGGGCTTGCGCGGGAGCACCACCGGCAGGTGGGCGCTGGCGTTGCGCACATAGATGCGGTCCAGGCACAGCAGCGGAAAGCGCGCGGGGAAGGTCTTGGCCGGCATGCCGTAGGCGGTGACGAAGACTTCGCGCAGGCCGGCCTGCGGACCGAGGATGCGGTCGGCGCGGTGGCGCCAGTCGTTGAAGTCGCCGGCGACGATCAGGGGCGCTTCGTGCTCCACTTCGCCGCGCACCATCTCGCACAGCAGGCCCAGCTGCTCCTGGCGGTGCCGCTCGATCAGGCCCAGGTGCACGCAGATCACGTGCACGTCCACCGCTTGGCCGGGCACGCGCAGCACGCAATGCAGCAGTCCCCGTTTTTCCGGGCCCGCGATCGAGCAGTCGTGGTTCTGGTCGTAGACGATGGGGAACTTGGACATGACCGCGTTGCCGTGGTGTCCCTGGGGATAGACCACGTTGCGGCCATACGCATACTGCGGCCAGATGTCGTCAGCCAGAAACTCGTAGTGCGGGGCCTCGGGCCAGCCGCCGAAGCGACGGCCATGCTCTTCGTGCGTGCCCTGCACCTCCTGCAGGAACACCACGTCTGCCCCGACCTTGCGTACCGCGTCGCGCAACTCCGGCAGGATGAAGCGGCGGTTGCAGAGGGTGAACCCCTTGTGGATGTTGACCGTCATCACGGTCAGGATGGCCGGGGGGGTGGCCGCGGTACTGCTCATGGCGTGTCGCCTCGCAACGGTCTTTACCCGTTCGCTTGTACGGGTGCCGGCGAGTGGCGTCTGTAGGACGCGTCAGCGCTGCGCTGCGGGCAAGGCGCAGGCGGCCGTCCCGGGCCTGCGCCGGGACGCCGCGTTCTGGCGGCGGCTGCCGCGGCCGCTTACTCGGGTGTGTAGCCCGAGCTCTTGATCGGCGCCTCCCAGCGGCGCAGGTGTTCGGCCTGCGTCGCCGCCAGGGCCTGCGGGCCGGCGTGGCTCGGAACCTGGCCCAGCGAGCGGATGCGGGCCTGCACCTCGGGCTGGGCCAGGACCTGGCCCACCGCATCGCTCAGGCGCTGCGCCCGGTCCGCAGGCAGGCCTGCGGGCCCGTACAGGCCAAAGAAGGCGTCTGCCGCGATATTGAGTCCCGACTCGCGCAGGGTCGGCACGTCCGGCAGGGCCTGCGAGCGGCTCTCGCCCGTCACGGCCAGGATGCGAAGCCGGCCCGCGCGGTGATGCTCGATGGTCTCGGAGGCGGTGTCCACCATGAGCGGGATCTGGCCGCCGATCAGGTCCTGGGCCGCCGGTGCGCCGCCCTTGTAGGGGACATGCACCATGTTCACGCCTGCGGCCTGGCCCAGGAGCAGGCCGGCAAAGTGCGGCACGGTGCCCGCGCCCGAGGTGCCGTAACTGGCCTTGCTGGGGTTGGCCTTGAACCAGTCCATCACCGCGCGGATGTTTCCGGGGGGCGAGCCGGGCCCGGCGGTGACCGCGAAGTCAAAGGTGGTGACGCGCGCGATGGGCGAGAAGTCCTTGACCGGGTCGTAGCCGATGTTCCGATAGAGCCAGGGCAGGATCACCAGCGCACCGCTGGGCGCCAGGACCACGGTGTTGCCATCGGGCGCGGCGCGGCGCAACTCGCCCAGGGCCACGCGGCCCGCAGCACCGGGCTTGTTGTCGATGATGATGTTCTGGTCCAGGAGGGGCCGCAGGCGCTCGGCCAGCAGGCGTGCCACGATGTCCACCGAGCCACCGGGCGGGAATCCGACCAGGATCTTGAGGGTGGGTTTTTCCTGGGCCTGAGCGGCCGCGGGTGCGGCCATCAGGCCAAAGGCGCAGGCGGCCGCGAGCGCGCTGAAGACTCTTCTTTGCATGAGGTTCCTCGGGTGGTTCTAGGGACAGTGCGCCAGTCTTGACGCAAGTGGGCCCGCTTGTCCATCCGGGCTTGCCCGCTGCGGCGCCCGGCTACAGTCAAGGCGCTGACCTGGAGACCCGACCCATGCCCGTCATCGACGTCCACACCCACATGTTCACGCCCCGCTGGCTGGAGCTGCTCAAGGCCGAAGGCGGCGAGTACAACCTCAAGACGCGTCCCGACGGGCAGCAGGAGATCTTTCGCGGCGACACGCCGGTGGTGATTCCGCAGCGTGGGCATTTTGACTACGAGCTTCGCATCCAGCAGATGGACAAGGCGGGCATCGACATCTCCATTGTCTCGCTCACCTGCCCCAACGTGTACTGGGGCAACGAAGACGTGAGCTGCCGCGCCGCCATCGAATCCAACGACACCATGGCGGCCGCCCAGGCGCGCTGGCCGGACCGTATCCGTTGGTTCACCTCGCTGCCCTGGGAGTATCCGCAGCGCGCCGTCGCTGAACTCGAGCGCACCTGCGCGCTGGGCGCCAGCGGCGTGATGGTGCTGGCCAACGTGGCCGGGCGCAGCCTGACCGACCCTTTCTTCGCGCCCGTCTGGGCCGAGATCGACCGGCGCGGGCTGCCGGTGCTGGTGCACCCGACTGACCCGCCAGGCGCGCAGGTGATGGACATGACGCAATTCGACCTGAGCTGGTCGGTGGGCTTCATGTTCGACACCACGCTGGCCTTCACCCGCATGATCTTCGACGGCTTCTTCGACCGTTACCCGAACCTGAAGATGATCGCCTCGCACGGCGGCGGCACGCTGCCCTATCTGGTGGGGCGCTTCGAGAAGGGGGACGAGGTGGAGATCCCGCAGCGCCGCAAGATGCAGCGCAAGCCCACCGACTACCTGCGCCACATCTACTACGACTGCATCACCTACAACCCCGGCGCCTTGCAGTACCTGGTGTCGGTGGTGGGCGCCAGTCAGGTGATGTTCGGCACGGACTGGCCACACCAGGTGCACGACACGCCGGGCTCTCTGAAGCACACGGGGCTGTTTGCTGCGGACACGCGCGACGCGATCCGCGGGGGCAACGCGCAGCGCGTGTTCGGGCTCTGAGCGCCGCGGGCGTCAGGCGAGTTCGGCGCTTCAGCCGCCCAGGCGGCCGTTGCGGAAGTCGTCCACCGCCTGCATCAGCTGTTCGCGGGTGTTCATGACGAAGGGCCCGTACTGCGCGATGGGTTCGCGCAGCGGCTTGCCCGCGATCAGGATGGCCTGGGCATCCCCGCTCGCGCGCAGCGTCACGCCATCGCCCTCATTGGCCAGGATGGCCATGCGGTGCAGGGGTACGGCGCTGGCCTGGCCCTGACCGTCCACCACCTCGACGCTGCCCCGGTACACGTAGACGAAGCCGTTGTGCGTAGGGGGCAGCGGCTGCTCGAAGGTGGCGGCGGCTTTGGGCCAGCGCAGGTCCAGGTACAGCGGCTCGGTGTGTTCGCGCTGCATCGCGCCGGCGGTGCCGTGCGTGTGGCCGGCGATGACGCGCGCCAGCACGCCTTGGCCGTTGGTGACCTCGGGGATCTCGGCACTCTGGATGTCGCGGTACCAGGGCGGACACATCTTGTCGGCGCCGCGCAGGTTCAGCCACAGCTGGAAGCCCTCCATCACGCCTTCTTCCTGCTCGGGCATCTCGGAGTGCACCAGGCCGCGACCAGCCGTCATCCATTGCACGCCGCCGTTTTGCAGCAGGCCCTCGTGGCCCGCGCTGTCCCGGTGCCGCATGCGGCCCGCGATCATGTAGGTGACGGTCTCGAAGCCACGGTGCGGATGGTCGGGAAAGCCCGCGCCGTAGTCGTTCGGGTCATCGCTGGCGAAGTTGTCCAGCATGAGGAAGGGGTCCAGGCGCTGCTGCAGGTCGTGCGTGAGCACGCGCGTGAGCTTGACGCCCGCGCCGTCGCGGGTGGCCTGACCGGTGATGAGGCGCTCGACGCGCCGGGGGTGGGAGACGGTGTCCATAAGCGGTCGATTGGACCACCGATCGACGAAGCCGGTGGCGCGTGCGGCGTCTACCGGACGGTGTAGCCTTCTTCGGTGATGGCCTGGGCAATCCGCTCGCGCGCGAGGGCGGTCTGGACGTCGACCGTGCCGGCCTGGCGGTCGATCCTGACCTCGGCAGCGGGGTCGACGCGCCGCACGGCCTGGGTGACGGCGCGCTCGCAGTGGCCGCAGGTCATGCCCTGGACGTCGAAATGCTGGTGAGTCGGGTTCATGGGGAGCCTCCGCAGGTCTTGAGGGGCCTGTCGGTTTGAAGGCAGGCCTTTACAACATGATGCCTGACCCCAGAATGTCAAGATGACCGAGATGACCGCCGCCGCTGAAACCGTCACCGCCACGCTGGACCTGGGTGTGGGCGGTATGACCTGCGCCTCGTGCGTGGGCCGGGTCGAGCGGGCGCTGCAGCGGGTGCCGGGCGTGCAGTCGGCCACGGTCAACCTCGCCACCGAATCCGCCCGCGTCGTCTACGCCCCCAGCGAGCAGGCGCAGGCGCAGATCCGCCGTGCGGTGCGCGATGCGGGCTATGAACCCCGAGCGCGTGAAGACGCCGCCTCCGTACCAGCCTCGCCCTGGGCGGGTTTCCTGCCGGTGGCCTGGGCGATCGCGCTGTCGCTGCCCCTGGTGGTGCCGATGGTGACCGGGCTGCTGGGGGGTCATGGGATGCTGCCGGCGTGGCTGCAGGCCGCGTTGGCCACGCCGGTGCAGTTCATCCTCGGTGCGCGCTTCTACAGGGCGGGCTGGCACGCGCTGCGCGCGGGCACCGGCAACATGGACCTGCTCGTGGCCCTGGGAACCACGGCGGGGTGGGGCCTGTCGATGTGGCTGTGGCTGGCCCGCGACGCGCAGCACCTGTATTTCGAGGCCTCGGCGGTGGTGATCGCCCTTGTGCTTCTGGGCAAGTGGCTGGAGACCCGCGCCAAGTACCAGACCACCGCCGCCATCCGCGCACTGCAGGCCCTGCGGCCCGAGGTGGCGCATGTGGTGCAGACCGACGGCGCCGAGACCGACTTGCCGCTGGCCGAAGTGCTGGCCGGGGATCGACTCGTGGTGCGACCCGGCGAGCGCGTGCCGGCCGACGGCATCGTCGAACAGGGGCAGACCCATGTCGACGAGTCCATGCTGACCGGCGAGCCGCTCCCAGTGGCCAAGGCTGTGGGCGCGCGCGTGACCGGCGGCAGCATCAACGCCGAAGGCCGCTTCGTGATGCAGGCGCAGGCTGTGGGCGGCGAGACGGTGCTGGCGCAGATCATTCGCCTGGTGGAAGACGCGCAGGCAGCCAAGGCGCCGATCCAGCGCCTGGTGGACCAGGTGTCGGCGGTGTTCGTGCCGGTGGTGCTCGTGATCGCCATGGTCACTTTCGCGGGCTGGCTGATCACGGGTGCGGCCGTGGAGTTGGCCCTGATCCATGCGGTGGCGGTGATGGTGATCGCCTGTCCCTGCGCGTTGGGCTTGGCCACGCCCGCGGCGATCATGGCCGGCACCGGCGTCGCGGCGCGGCACGGCATCCTGATCAAGGATGCCCAGGCCCTGGAGATCGCGCACCGCGTGGACACCGTGGCTTTCGACAAGACCGGCACGCTCACCGTGGGCCAGCCGCGACTCGTGGCCTTTGTCGCGGCACCCGGGTGCGACGCGTCCGAGCAGCTGATCGTCGCCGCCAGCCTGCAGGGCGGCAGCGAGCATCCACTGGCCCGCGCGGTCGAGGCCGCGGCGCACGCGCAGGGGTTGGCCGTGCCGACGCCCGAGGCTGTGCGTGCGGTAGCCGGCCAGGGCGCCGAGGGCGAGGTGGGCCTGCGCAGCTACCGCATCGGAAGCCTGCGCTGGATGCAGGCGCTGGGGGTGGACCTGTCGCCGCTGGCGGGTGACGTGACGCGCCTGCAGCAGCAGGGCGCCACCCTGTCGATGATGGTGGAGTGCACCACAGAGGGCCTGGCTCCGCGCGCGCTGATGGCCTTCGCTGACGAGCCCAAACCTGAGGCGGCCCAGGCTCTCGCGGCCCTGCGTGCGCGGGGTTTGCGTCTGGTGATGATCTCTGGCGACAACCGCGCCGCGGCGCTGGCCATGGGCCAGCGACTGGGCCTGCGTGAAGACGAGGTGATGGCCGAGGTGCTGCCGGGGGAGAAGGCGGCGCGCGTGACCGCCCTGCGCGAAGGTGGCCATGTCGTCGCCATGGTGGGCGATGGCGTGAACGACGCCCCCGCGCTGGCCGCGGCGCATGTGGGCCTAGCGATGGCGACGGGCACGGATGTCGCCATGCACGCCGCGGGCATCACGTTGATGCGCGGTGACGTGCGGCTGGTTGGCGGCGCCCTGGACCTGTCCCGGTTGACGGTACGCAAGATCCGCCAGAACCTGTTCTGGGCGTTTGCCTACAACGTGGCGGGCATTCCGCTGGCGGCCCTGGGTTACCTCAGCCCCCTTGTGGCCGGCGCGGCGATGGCCTTGTCCAGCGTGAGCGTGATGACGAA
>CAZUKC010000015.1:12145-14939 GCA_964620375.1 uncultured Ramlibacter sp.
AGATCCAGCGGACCTGGGAGCGAGAGCACAAGTCAAGCGCGATCCCCACCGAGTTCGACCCGGGTCGTAGGTTGCCTGCGCGGCCCGCTGCGGACTTGCAAGAGGATCGAGCCTTGATGGCGCGCGTCGAGAGCAGTGACAGCGAAAGTAATCTCAGTGGGTCTGACTTGGCCGCGGACTCGGACACGGACAGCGATTTCGAAGTCGGACCTGCCGATCTGCTCCTCACCGACTCGAATGACGACGAGGAGCCTATTGAGGCGCCTCATGAGGAGCCTAATGAGGAGCCTCTGCCCGACCCACCGAGGGCGTATCCCTCCGGAGGACCAAAGGCCGGTGGCTGATCCCGCGCCTTACAGCGTCGGGTGGTCGGTGTAGCCCTTCTCTCCGCCGCCGTAAAAGGTGGCGACATCTACTGGGTTGAGCGGCGCCCCGCGGCGCAGGCGTTCCACCAGGTCGGGGTTGGCGATGAAGGGGCGGCCGAAGGCCACCAGGTCGGCGTCGCCCGCCAGCGCCTGGCCCGCCATCGTGGCGTCGTAGCCGTTGTTCACCATCCAGGCGCCGCGGCCGCCGGCGTCGCGGTAGGCGCGGCGCAGCGCTGCGTAGTCGAAGGGCCGGCCCTCGACGTCCCGCGCGCCGCCAGTTGCGCCTTCCACCACGTGCACATAGGCCAGGCCCAGGGGTGCCAGGGCGCGCACGACATGTTCGAACAGCGGTTGCGGCTCGGGGTCGTGGATGTCGTTGGCCGGCGTGACCGGTGACAGCCGGATGCCGGTGCGGCCGCCGCCGATCTCGGACACCACCGCCTGCATCACCTCTAGCAGCAGGCGCGCGCGGTTCTCAATGGAGCCGCCATACGCATCGGTGCGCTGATTGGCGCCGCGCTTGAGGAACTGGTCCAGCAGGTAGCCGTTGGCGGCGTGCACCTCGACGCCGTCAAAGCCTGCCGCCCCGCGCGCGGCCCGTGCCGCCAGACGGTAGTCGTCGACGATCCCCGGCAGCTCGCTTAACGCCAGTGCGCGCGGGGTCGAGACCGGCACGAAGCCGCCCTTGCCGCCTTCGATCAGGTAGGTCTTGGCCTTGGCGGCGATGGGCGAGGGCGCGACGGGCGCGGCGCCGCCGGGCTGCAGGCTCACATGCGAGATGCGGCCCACATGCCACAGCTGCACGACGATGCGTCCGCCCTGCGCGTGCACCGCGTCGGTCACTTGGCGCCAGCCCTCGGCCTGGGCCGGCGTGTACAGGCCCGGCACGTCGGCGTAGCCCTGGCCCTGGGCGCTGACGGGCGTGGCCTCGGTGATGATCAGCCCCGCGCTCGCGCGCTGCGCGTAGTAGCGGGCCATGAGGGCATTGGGTTGTGCGCCGGGTGCGCGGTTGCGGGTGAGAGGCGCCATGACGACGCGATTGGGAAGGTGCAGGTCACCGGCCTGCGCGGGATCGAAGAGGGTGGGCATGTGCCGCATCGTAGCCTGCGATGGCAACTGGACGACAATGAAGGGCACATGAACTTGCAGCAGGCCTCCTTCGCGCGTCTGGTCTGGCTGGCGGCGGGGTTGGCCCTGGGCGCCGCGGTGTCCCTGGGCGTGACCCGCTTCGCCTACGGCCTGCTGCTGCCCCCGATGCGCGAGGACCTGCAGTGGTCCTACACCCTGGCGGGCGCGATGAACACCGCCAATGCCCTGGGCTATCTGCTCGGGGCGCTGGCGACGCCGACGCTGTTGCGCCGTTTCGGTCCGCTGCAGGTGCTGGTGGGCGGCTCGGTGCTCGCCAGCGTGTTCATGGGTCTGACCGGCTTCTTCACCGATGCCACGCCCCTGCTGGCCCAGCGCGTGCTCGCCGGCATGGCCAGCGCCTTGCTGTTCATCGCCGGCGGCCTGCTGGCGGCGCGGCTGGGGGCGGTGATGCCCGCGCGCAGCGGGCTGCTGCTCGGGATCTATTACGGCGGCACGGGTCTGGGCATCGCGGTGTCGGCGCTGGGCGTGCCCGTGTTGCTGGACGCCGCGTCCCAGCGTCCGCACGGGTGGGCCTGGGCCTGGTGGGCGCTGGCCCTGGCCTGCCTGCTGGCGACCGCGGTGCTCGCGCGGGTGGGTCGCCTGCTGGCGTCCCTGCACGCGCCGGCGGCTGCCGCCGATGCGGGCGGCACGCGCTTTCACTGGCGCGACTTCGCGCCGGGGCTGGCCGGCTACACCATGTTCGGCGTGGGCTACATCGGTTACATGACCTTCGTGATTGCCCTGCTGCGCGAGCAGGGCGTCCCGGCGCAGCGCATCACGGTCTTCTACGCTCTCTTGGGACTGGCGGTGATGGCGTCCTCGCGCATCTGGGCCGGCCTGCTCGATCGTTATCGCGGCGGGCAGCCCCTGGCCCTGCTCAATGCCCTGTTGGGAGTGGCGGCGGTGATGCCGGCGGTGTTCAGCGCCTGGCCGCTGGTCCTGCTCTCGGGCCTGATGTTCGGCGGCGTGTTCCTGTCGGTGGTGGCGTCGACCACCGCGCTGGTGCGGCACAACCTGCCGCCCTCGCAGTGGGCGGCGGGCATCAGCGCCTTCACCATCGTGTTCGCCGCCGGGCAGATCGTGGGGCCGACCCTGGTCGGCTGGATCGGCGACGGCCCGGGCGGTCTGGCGCGCGGGCTGGTGGTGTCGGCCGGTGCGCTGTGGTTCGGGTCGCTGCTGGCCTTGCGCCAGCGGCCCTTGCCGCGCCCCCCGGAACTTACTTGAGCAGGCCTTCGGCCTTGGTGCTGGCCGGATGCCGTTGCGGCTCGCGCGCCTGCCGCTGTCAGAGAAATCAATTAAAA
>CAZUKC010000016.1:0-9127 GCA_964620375.1 uncultured Ramlibacter sp.
AAGCTGGTGCGCACCGGCTTTGGCAGCAACAACGTCGACCACTGCACCCGCCTGTGCCACGCCTCCAGCGTGGCGGCCCTGCTCGAGGGCGTGGGCTCTGGCGCCGTGAGCAACCCGGTGCGCGATGTGGCGCAGGCCGAGTTCATCCTGGTCATTGGCTCCAACCCCACCGCCAACCACCCGGTGGCGGCCACCTGGATCAAGAACGCGGTGCAGCGCGGCGCCCGCCTGGTGCTGGCCGACCCGCGCATCACCGAACTGGGCCGCCACGCCTGGCGCACCCTGCCTTTCAAGCCCGACACCGATGTGGCCATGCTCAATGCGCTGCTGCATGTGATCGTGGAAGAGGGCCTGTGCAATGAGGCCTTCCTGCAGGCGCGCGCGAACAACTTCGAGGGGCTACGTGCCAGTGTCGCCGCCTACCCGCCCGAGGTCATGGCGCCTGTCTGCGGCGTGCCCGCGGATCGCATCCGCGAGGTGGCGCGCGCCTTCGCGCAGGCGAAGTCCGCCATGATCCTCTGGGGCATGGGCGTGAGTCAGCACGTGCATGGCACCGACAACGCCCGCTGCCTGATCGCCCTGTGCGCGGTGGCGGGTCAGATCGGCAAGCCAGGCAGCGGCCTGCATCCTCTGCGCGGGCAGAACAATGTGCAGGGCGCGAGCGACGCCGGCCTCATCCCCATGATGTTCCCGAACTACCAGCGGGTGGACCATGCGGACGCCCATGCCTGGTTCGAGAAGTTCTGGGGCACGCGCTTGGACGACCAGCCAGGCTACACGGTGGTCGAGATCATGCACAAGGCGCTCGCGCCCGATTCGGATCCGCACAAGGTGCGCGGCATGTACGTGCAGGGCGAGAACCCTGCGATGAGCGATCCGGACCTGAACCACGCCCGAGCGGCGCTGGCGTCTCTCGAGCATCTGGTGGTGCAGGACATCTTCCTGACCGAGACCGCCTGGCTGGCCGATGTAGTGCTGCCCGCCACCGCCTGGCCCGAAAAGACCGGCACCGTCACCAATACCGACCGTACCGTGCAACTGGGGCGGCAGGCGATTGACCCGCCCGGCGACGCGCGGCCCGACCTGTGGTTGATCCAGGAGATGGCGCGGCGCATGGGGCTGGCCTGGCACTACCCCGGTGAGCACGCCGGCGTGGCGGTGGTGTACGAGGAAATGCGCCAGGCCATGCACGGCGCCATCGCCGGCATTTCCTGGAGCCGCCTGGAGCGCGAGGGCGCGGTGACCTACCCCTGTCTGAGCGAGGACGACCCGGGGCAGCCGGTGGTCTTCACCGAGCGCTTCCCGACCGACGATGGGCGCGTGCATCTGGTGCCCGCGCAGATCGTGTTGGCCGATGAACGGCCCGACGCGGAGTACCCTCTGGTGCTGATCACGGGTCGACAACTGGAGCACTGGCACACCGGCAGCATGACCCGGCGCAGCGCGGTGCTGGACGCCATCGAGCCGGTGGCCACTGCATCCCTGAATGGCCGCGAGCTGGACCGCCTGGGCTTGGTCGCTGGCCAGATCGTGTCCCTGCAGTCCAGACGCGGCGAACTTCGCTGCCATGTGCGGCGCGACGACGGCACACCCGACGGCACGGTGTTCATGCCCTTTGCCTATGCCGAGGCTGCGGCCAATCTGCTCACGAACGCGGCGCTAGACCCGGTCGGCAAGATCCCCGAGTTCAAGTACTGCGCCGTGCGGCTGAAGGCCTGAGAAAGCGGCCGGCGCCCGCCATGACGCTGCCCCGCCTGAGCGACGCCCGTGCACCGCTGGTGCGCGAGATCGAGGCCGTCGACGAGCATGGCCAGATCCAGCGCGTCCAGATTCCGGCCGAGCGCGATCTCACCGTCTATGTGGACAAGCGCGAGCTCGTCACCCTCATGACCCTGGGCGCGCGCCCTGAGTGGCTGGTCCTGGGATACCTGCGCAACCAGCGCCTGGTGACGTCGCCCGAGGAGGTGGAGTCCATTACCGTGGATTGGGAGGTGGGCGCCGCCGCGGTGAAGACGCGCGCCGGGATCGACCGCATCGAGGAGCGCACCGCGCGCCGAGTGGTCACCACCGGCTGCGGCCAGGGCAGCGTCTTCGGCGCGCTGATGGACGACGTACAGGCCCTGACCCTGCCCGAGGCACGCCTGACGCAAACGCAGCTCTACGCCCTGGTCAATGTGATCCGCCTGCAGGAAAGCACATACAAGTCGGCGGGCTCGGTGCATGGCTGCGGCTTGTTCCAGGGCGAGCGCATGCAGGTTTTCGTCGAGGACGTGGGCCGCCACAACGCCATCGACACCATCGCCGGCTGGATGTGGATGCACGGGGTGGACACCGCCCAGACCACGCCTGACGAACCCTTCGTCTTCTACACCACGGGTCGCCTGACCAGCGAGATGGTGATCAAGTCCGCGCAGATGGGGGTGGCTCTGGTCGTCTCGCGCAGCGGCATCACCCAGATGGGGCACCAGATCGCGCAGCAGCTCGGGCTGTGTGCCATCGGACGGGCCACGAATCGGCACTTCCTGTGCTACAGCGCGCCGCAGCGCCTGGTGCTGCAGCCCGCGCTGGCGGCGGCACGCCCGCCGTCCCAGACACCCTAAGGGTCACTGGTTTCCAGGTAAGGTTCGCTCAATGACTGCGACCCTTCGAAGCCTGCCTGCCTGGCGCCTGGGCGCCACCCTGTTGTGGCGCGACCTGCGCGCCGGCGAGTTGCGCCTGTTGGTGGTGGCGGTGTTGCTGGCGGTGGCAGCCCTGAGCGCCGTGGGTTTCTTCGCCGACCGACTCAAGGGCGGCCTCGCGCGCGACGCGCGCCAGCTGCTCGGAGGCGATGCGGTCGTGGCCAGCGACAACCCGCTGCCCGCCGCCTTCGCCGCACAGGCCCGGGCGCTGGGCCTGCAGGTCACGAGCACGCTGGGCTTTCCGACGATGGGGCGCGCCAGCGACGCGAAGGGCGGTGCCACGCGCCTGGTGGCCCTGAAGTCCGTCGCGCCGGGTTATCCGTTGCGCGGGCAATTGACCGTCGCCCCCTCACGCGAGGCGCCCGCCGTGCCCGCGCGCGGCATTCCGCCGCAAGGACAGGCCTGGGTGGACGCCTCGCTGCTGGACGCCCTGCAGCTGCAGGTGGGCGACGTGCTCCTGCTGGGGGACGCCACGCTGCGTATCGGTCAGGTGTTGGTGACCGAGCCCGATCGTGGCGCAGGCTTCATGAGTTTCGCCCCGAGGGTGATGATTCACGAGGACGACCTGCCGGCCACTCGTCTGGTGCAGCCGGCGAGTCGCCTGAACTACCGGCTCGCGGTAGCCGGCCCCGATGCGGCAGTGGCGCGTTTCACGCGGTGGGCGCAGGCGCAGATCCAGGCCGAGGACCTGCGGGGGGTGCGACTGGAATCCTTCGAGGCCGGGCGGCCCGAGATGCGTCAGACCCTGGACCGCGCCGAGAAATTCCTCAACCTCGTGGCCCTGCTCTCGGCCCTCCTGAGCGCGGTGGCGGTGGCCCTCGCGGCGCGCGCCTTTGCCGCCAGCCACCTGGACGACTGCGCCATGCTGCGCGTGTTGGGTCAGCGCCAGCGCACCATCGCCCTGGCCTATGCCTTCGAGTTCGGCGTGGTGGGTCTGGCGGCCAGCCTGCTGGGCGTCGCCCTGGGCTGGGGCGTGCACTTCGTGTTCGTGGCCTTGCTGTCGGGGCTGGTCGAGGCCAGCCTGCCGCCGCCGGGCCTGTGGCCAGCAGGCTTTGGCGTCGGCATGGGGTTGACCTTGCTGTTCGCCTTCGGCATGCCGCCCGTGCTGCAGCTGGCGCGGGTGCCGGCACTGCGCGTGATCCGGCGTGACCTGGGCGGCTTGCAACCGGCCTCGGCCGGCGTGCTGGGTCTGGGGGTGGCTGGCTTCGTCGTGCTGCTGCTGGCCGCCAGCAGCGACCTGAAGCTGGGGGCGATCGCCGTCGGCGGCTTCGCGCTGGCGGTGGGCCTCTTCGCGGGGCTGAGCTTCGGGGCGGTCAAGCTGCTGCGGCGCGCGGTCAACGAGGCCACCGCACCGCGCTGGCTGATCCTGGCCACCCGCCAGGTCTGCGCGCGCCCGGCCTATGCGGTCATGCAGGTCAGCGCGCTGGCGGTGGGTCTGCTGGCGCTGGTGCTGCTGGTGCTGCTGCGGACTGACCTGATCGACAGCTGGCGCCGCGCCACCCCGCCCGACGCCCCCAACCGCTTCGTGATCAACGTCATGCCCGAGCAGGAGCAGGCCTTTCGCAAGCTGCTGGATGACGCGGGGGTGGCCCGCTACGACTGGTACCCCATGATCCGCGGGCGCCTGATCGCCATCAACGGACGCACGGTCAGCCCCGACGACTTCCAGGAGGAGCGCGCGCGCCGTTTGGTGGATCGCGAGTTCAACCTCTCGCACAGCGGCGCGCAGCCGCCTCACAACCAGGTGGTGGCAGGCCGCTGGCAGGCCGAGGAGTCCGGTGCGGTGAGCGTGGAGGAAGGTCTGGCCAAGACGCTGGGCCTGAGATTGGGCGACACGATGCTGTTTGACATCGGCGGCATCCGCAGCGAGGCGCGCATCACCTCGCTGCGCAAGGTGGACTGGGGCTCGATGCGGGCCAACTTCTTCGTCATCTACCCGGTCAGCCGCCTGGCCGATGTGCCCTCGACCTACATGGGGGCCTTTCGTGCGCCGGACCGCCCGGGCTTTGACAACGCGCTGGTGCGGGCCTTTCCCAACGTGACCAACGTCGACATGTCCGCCACCCTGCGGCAGGTGCAGGGTGTGCTGGACAAGGTGATCCGCGCGGTCGAATTTCTCTTTGGCTTCACCCTCGCGGCTGGCGTGGTGGTGCTGTTCGCGGCAGTCACCGCCACCCGCGAAGAGCGTGCGCGCGAGTTTGCGGTCATGCGCGCGGTGGGCGCGCGCGGCTCCTTGCTGCGACAGGTGCAGCGCGCCGAGTTGGCAGGGGTGGGCCTGCTGGCGGGGTTCCTCGCCAGCGCGGTGGCAATGGCGGTGGGATGGGGCCTCGCGCGCTTTGCCTTCGAGTTTGAATGGCGCGCTTCGCCCGTTGTGCCCCTGCTGGGCGCCGTGGCAGGCGCGGTGCTGGCGCTGGTGGCGGGCTGGTGGGGCTTGCGCGGCGTGATCACCCGACCGGTGGTCGAGACGCTGCGCCGCGCCGCGCAGTGAGAGCGACTGGGGCCGCCCGCGCCCCGGCTTACGCGGACGCCGCGTAAAGCACCGCAGGGAAGGTGACGAGCCAGGCCCAGAAGAAGCGGTTCAACCCGAAAAACCAGAACACCCCGAAGTGGAAGGCTGCTGCCACCGCGCAGAACACGGCCGCCAGGCGCACGTCCAGCAGTGCCAGCGGAAAGCAGCCTTCCCACACGGTGAAGGTCCAGACGCAGGTGCGGGCGGCCCAGGGACGACGCAGCACGTGGTCGGCCGCGATCGGGCCATACACCCCAGTGTCCAGGAAGTAGGGCAGGGCCTGCCCCGAGCGCCACTCGGGCCGCAGCAGCTTCACCCACCCGGACATGAAGTACGAGGTCACCGACTGCAGCGCCACGTACCACAGGCCCGCGCGCCAGCCCTGGGCCATACCGGCCCAGGCGCCCACGCCATGCGCGATCAGCAGGCCGGTCAGGCCCACCAGGGTCATGAAGTCGCTGCCGCCGTTGAAGGCGCCGCGCCAGCGAAAGAGCAGCAGCAGCGCGATCACGAACAGGGCGATCGCGCCGGCCAGGGGCAGCTGTCCGACCATGAGCAGGATCGCGAGGGCCGCTCGCAGCCACAGCGTCGCGCGGTACACCGCAGGCCGCAGGGCCGCATCCAGCAGCGGCCGCACCCAGCGCGGGTGCGCCGGCACCTCGGCGCGCTGGATCGCCCAGTCGCCTACACGGTCCAGGGTCTGCACCCGCAGCTGCTCCAGCGACTGCAGCAGCAGGCTCCATCCCAGCAGGATCTCGAAGGCGCGGACGGCGGTGTCGAGGGTCATGCCGCAAGGGTCGGAGACTGCAGCATGCATACCGGCGCTTCGCCGCGCGGCGAGGCCAGTCGCACCTCGAACTGGTAGGCGCTGGCGGGGCCTGTCACCGCCGTGCGCGCCAGCCGCGCCACCAGTTGGTAACTCACGCACTCGCGGATGTCGGCGCCCTCGGGCAGGTCATTGATGTCGGCGGCCAGGTGGTCCACCAGGTTCTGGTGCGACAGCGCGAGGTTCACGTCGGGGTTGTGCACCAGGTGCCAGAGCCGGCGCGCACGCCGTGGGTACACCGCTTGCCAGGGTAGCCACTCGCCGCTGCCCAGGCGCCCTCGCACGTACAGGCGCGGCGGCCGCCCCACCGCGTGATAGAACTTCCAGTTCGGAAAGAAAGCCCGCAGGAAGAACAGCCAGCGACCCTGCGCCAGCGGCTGCTGCCGGCGCAGCGCCCATACCAGCAGCGCAAAGTAGGCGCCAACCAGCAGCAGGGTGACGAGCAGGGTGGGCGTGACCGTCATGGCGCAGGCGATCTCAGGGCAGCTCGGCGTCGCGCATCCGCCCCATGATCACGCCGGCACGGTTGCTCAGGTACTCGGATTGGGGCAATTTCTCGAAGTAGCGCGGTCGCGGCAGCATCACTGCCAGGCGCGCCGCCTCGTACGGGGTCAGGCGCGAGGCGCTCTTGCGAAAGTAGTGCTGCGCCGCGGCCTCGGCACCGAACACCCCTTCGCCCCACTCCACGTTGTTCAGGTAGATCTCGAGGATGCGCTCCTTGGTCAGAAAGGTTTCCAGGGCGAAGGTCAGCACCATCTCCTGGCCCTTGCGCAGAAAGGTGCGCTCGCCTGACAGCAGCAGGTTCTTGGCCAGTTGCTGCGTGATGGTCGATCCGCCCACGATCTTGGGCGGGCGCGTGCGCTGCGCCTGCGGCCGCGCCTGGGCGCGGCGTGCCGCTTCGGCTTCGGCTTTCGCGTTGCGCTGCCAGGCTTTCTCCAGGGCTTCCCAATCGACGCCGTCGTGGTTGACGAAGCTGTCGTCCTCGGAGGTGATGACCGCGCGCTTGAGATGGTCGGAGATGCGCGCATAGGGCACCCACTCCTGGCGCCAGCGCAGGCCTGTGGGCTTTTGTGCGATGCGCCAGGCCTCGGAGCGCTGGAAGGAGGTGGACTGCGGATCCACCACCGCCATCATCGCGATGCGCAGGATGAAAAAGAGCTGCAGCCCCAGCGCGGCGAGGGCCAGCAACAGCAGCCAGCGTCCCAGCGCCTTCATGCCTTGGGTGTCTCCAGGGATTGGCGCAGTTCGGCCAGCACCTGGCCTGCAGGGGGCTTGACCCCGCGCCAGATCGAGAAGGACTCGGCCGCCTGTTCAACCAGCATGCCCAGGCCGTCACGAGCCTGCGCCCCGTGCGCGCGTGCCCAGTCCAGGAAGCCTTGGGCGCCGGGGCCGTACATCAGGTCGCAGGCCAGCGTGCCCGGGCCCAGGGCGCTCGCAGGCACGGGCGCAGCCTGACCGGCCAGGCTGCTGGCGCTGGCGTTGACCACGATGTCGTAGGCGGTGCCCACGCCGTCCAGGCCGCAGGTGTGCAGGGCCACCCGGTGGCGGGCCGCCACGCCGGCATGGCGCGTGGCGAGGTCGCGAGCCTTGTCCGGGCTGCGGTTGGCGATGGTGAGCGCAGCCGGTCCTGCTTCCAGCAAGGGCCCCAGCACGCCGGCACCGGCGCCCCCTGCGCCCACCAGCAGCACGCGCCGACCCGCCAGCGGCACGCCGGCATTGACCGTGATGTCACGCACGAGGCCGATGCCGTCGGTGTTGTCGCCGAAGGTGTCGTCGCCGTCAAAGCGCAGCGTGTTGCAGGCGCCGGCCAGCGTGGCGCGCGCGGACAGCCGCAGCCCAGGCAGGGCCGCCGCCTCGAACTTGAAGGGAACGGTGACGTTGCAGCCCCGCCCGCCTGCGGCGCGCCAGGCCTGCACCGCCGCGACGAAGCCGTCCAGCGGCACCAGCAGCGCCTCGTAGCGCAGGTCCTGGCCCGTGAGCTGCGCGAAGCGCGCGTGGATCCAGGGCGACTTGCTGTGCGCCACCGGGTTGCCCATCACGCCATAGCGGTCCATCGGTCTGTGTCCTTCCGGCTGGGGCTCAGCGCCCGGCAACGCTGGTCTCCAGCGTCTCGTTGCGGGTGAATCGAAAGCGCGAGACCACCACGATCTGGTCCGCGCGCAGGCGCATGCCTTCGCTGAACTTGCCGAAAGGTCCAGCCGCTGTGGCGATACCGATCGCGCGTCGGTCCAGGGCCTGCTGCCCCGAGCTTTCCACCACCTCGGCGGCCAGGGGGCGGCCGTCGTGATTGATCGTCAGGGCCACGGTCAGCTCGCCATACAGCTTCTGTCCGCCGGCTTCCGGAAAGTTGCGCGTGCCACGCTCTTCGATCCGCCGGCGCAGCGCGTCGTAGTAGAGGGCGTAGGCCTCTTCGCGGGTGGCGGGGCTGACGTAGCGTTTGCGGGGGCGCGCGTTTTCCTCCTGGATGCGCCGCTCGATCTCCGCGAGCAGCTTGGCCAGTTGGCGGCGCTTTTCCTCGCGCGCGCGGGCTTCGGGATGGTCGGCCGCCTGCTTCGGGTCGGGCGGGGGCAGGGCGGCCAGGGCCTGACGGGCCTGGGCCAGCAGCATCATCTGCTGCGTCTGCAGCGCCTCGAGCTTGCGGTGGGATTCCTCGCTGGAGTCGCCCGCCGCGGACAGCATCGAGGGCGGCAGCGGCGAGGTGGCGCGCCCGGCCTGGGCTTCTCCTCCACCGGCCAGCGTGGCCTGGGCGATGGCCTGGGCCTTGTCGGGGCGTTCCTGGGTGCGCGCATTGACCAGGACCACCTCCAGCGGGGTGTCCTGGAAGACGCGGTTGAAGCGCTCGGGGTCCACGAAGCGCACCGCCAGCAAGGCCGCATGGGCCGCCACGGAGACGGCCAGCGCAATCTGCAGGGTGCTCGGGGACTTGAACTTCACGGGGTCGGATTATCGGCGCCGGGCGCTTCCTCGCTGACATCCACCGCGATGGCGATCGGGCCGGCTACGGGCTCCTCCTCGCCGGTGTCGTCGTCGGGGCTTTCGGGGGCGGTCCCGGCATCCAGTCGCTCGATCACGGTGCCGTGCACATCCAGGGTGATCTCGTCCACCTGCCCCAGC
>CAZUKC010000016.1:9137-14016 GCA_964620375.1 uncultured Ramlibacter sp.
TGCCCCCATGCTGAACGTCACACACTGCGAGGCCGCGCCCATCACGGGCAGCACCAGGGGGAGGTCTTCAGCGCGCACCAGACCTTCGCGGAAGGCGGTAGCCGTGAGCTCGGTGATGCCTTGCTGATGCAGGTACTTCAGCGTCCAGAAACGCTCCATGCCCGCCTGGTAGCCGTTGTAGGCGCTGTAGGCGGCATCAAAGCCCGAGATGATGGAAAAGAGCTCCGCGTCCTTGGGCTTGAAGGGCGCGGCCAGGGCGGCGGTGCGTCCGTGGCGGGCCGCCGCGATGATCTGCCACTGGTTCACGAGGTCGGTGTAGCGGCGCAGCGGCGAGGTGCTCCAGGCATAGCACTTCACGCCGATGCCCGCGTGCGGGGCGGCCTTGGTGCCCATACGCACCTTCACGCCGGGGGCCAGACTGGCCTGGCTGCGGTAGATGGCGGGCACCCCGAGATCGGCCAGCCACTGGCCCCAGGTGCTGTTGGCGAGGATCATCGCCTCGGCCACGATCAGGTCCAGTGGCGCGCCGCGACGTCGAACCGAGATCTGCACCTGCTCCTGGCCGGTCGGCTCCGCGCCGTCGTTGCCCACGAGCCGGAAGTTGTAGTCGGGGCGGTTGAAGGTCTCGGGCTTGCCCCGCACCACCTCGCGCTGCGCCTTCAGGTGGCGCGCCAGCCGGTACAGAAAGGACAGCGGCGCGCGCAGGCCAGCGGCCGGCTCGGGCACCGGGTCACCGGCGTGGGCCGGATCGTCCAGCCAGGCCTCGGTGATGGACGCATCAAGCTGGTCGTGTCGCAGGTTGGCCGCGATGGTGACGCGTTCCAGGCGGGTGGTGGTGTCCTTCACCTCCAGCGTGGCCTCGTCGAACTGCACGTACAGCGAGACGGCGGGGCAGTCACGCCCCTCTTGCAGGGTGTAGGCCTGCACCACCTCGTCGGGCAGCATGGTGATCTTGTAGCCCGGCATGTACACGGTGGACAGGCGCTGGCGTGCCACCTGGTCCAGGGGCGTGGCCGGCTGCAGGGCCAGACCCGGGGCCGCGATGTGGATGCCTACCGTCACCGTGCCGGTGCCCAGGCCCTGCACCGACAGCGCGTCGTCGATCTCGGTGGTGGCCGAGTCGTCGATCGACCATGCGGGTGCGGGGCCCAGCGGTAGGTCGTCGGTGATGGCGGGCGCCGTCAGGGCGGCAAAGCCAGTGCCCTTGGGAAAGTGCTCGAACAGGAACCGCTTCCAGTGGAACTGGTAGGCCGAGTCGATGGCGCCGGCCTTCTGCAGCAGGGCCAACGGCGCCAGCTGCGCGGCGCGCGAGGCCTCGACCACCGCCTTGTATTCGGGCGCGTTCTTGTCGGGCCGAAACAGGATGCGATAGAGCTGCTCGCGGATCGGGCCGGGGCACTCGCCTGCAGCCAGCGATTGCGCCCAGGCCGTGATCTGGGCCTGCACCTGCTTTTTCTTTTCGATCGCAGCCAGCGCCTGCTGCACGATCTCGGCTGGTGCCTTGCGGAATCGTCCCTTGCCCGCGCGTCGGAAGTAGTGCGGCGCCTCGAACAGCCGCAGCAGGGCGGCGGCCTGCTGCTCCAGGGTCGCGGCGGCGCTGAAGTAATCGCGCGCCAGGTCGGCAAACCCGAACTCCTCCTCGGGGGCGAACTCCCAGGCCAGTTCCAGCTCGATCCCCTGGGCCAGGACCTGGGCCTGGGCCATGAATTCGGTGGGCTGCGGCTTGTCGAACTTCAGCAGGATGTGGGCGGCCTTGACCTTCACCCGCTTGCCGCTTTCCAGCTCGATCTGGGCGGAAGCCTCGGCCTCGGACAAGACCCGGCCCGCCTGGAACTTCCCGGCTTCTTCAAACAGTGCGTACATCGGGAGATTGTCCCATGGGGTCCCCCAGGCGCCCCCTGTTTCCCGCTACAGGCCCAGGAAGCCCATGGCCTCCCCGATATGGTCTGGAAAGTCGGTCAGCGCATGGTCGCTGCCCGCCAGCAGCTTGATCCGCGCACCCGGGTAGTGCCCCGTCATTTCGCGCCAGTCCAGGACCTCGTCGCCCTGGGCGATGACCGCGAAATAGCGCTCGGGCCGGGTGATGCCGCCGCCACGCCCGCCCACCGCCAACGCCGTCAGTTCGTCCACGAAGCGGGGCTCGAAGAAGAAACGCTCCCCCGGGTCGTGCCAGGCCGTGTGCTCGCCGATGTAGCGGGCGAGGTCACGTGCCGGGTACACCGCCGGATTGAGCAGCACCGCGCGGCATCCGGTGGCCTCGGCCACGCAGGTGGCGTAAAAGCCCCCGAGCGAGGACCCCATCACCCCGAAGGTGGCCTCGGGCCAGCCCGCCACGCCCTGCATCACCATATTCATCGCCTCACGTGGCGAGGGCGGCAGCTGCGGACACCACCAGGTCAGGCCCGGGTGGCGCTCCTGCACCCACTGCGCCACCTGTTGCGCCTTGGCCGAGCGCGGCGAGGAACGGAATCCGTGCAGGTAAAGCAGATGTGTGACGGGTTGATGCATGGCGCGTGTGGGCGTTGTCGGGCCGATGATGCCAGCCGCCATAATCCGGGCCCATGGCTGCCGTGTTCGAAAAACCCCCCTTGTGGCGTCGCTTTACGCCGCTGCTGCAAGGCTTCGACGGGCCGCTGGCTTTCGCCATCTTTCTTCTGGCCGGCGCCGGCCTGCTCACGATGTACTCGTCGGGCTATGACCACGGCACGCGCTTTGTGGACCACAGTCGCAACATGCTGATCGCGGGCTTCGTCATGTTCGTCGTCGCCCAGGTTCCGCCCCAGCGCCTGATGGGGCTGGCCGTCCCCCTTTACGTCCTGGGCGTGGGCCTGCTGATCGCGGTGGCGATCTTCGGCATCACCAAGAAGGGCGCCCGACGCTGGATCAACGTCGGCATCGTGATCCAGCCCAGCGAGATCCTCAAGATCGCCATGCCGCTGATGCTCGCCTGGTGGTTTCAGAAGCGTGAGGGCCAGCTGCGCCCCTTCGACTTCCTGGTGGCCGGCGCGCTGCTGGTGGTGCCGGTGGGCCTGATCATGAAGCAGCCTGACCTGGGCACCTCGCTGCTGGTGCTGGCCGCGGGTCTGTCGGTGATCTTTTTTGCTGGCCTGCCCATGAAGCTGATCATCCCGCCCGTCCTCCTGGCGGTGGTGGGCATCATCTTGCTGGTGGTCTTCGAGCCCCAGCTGTGTGCCCCCGGCAACCGCTGGCCCGTGCTGCACGACTACCAGCAGCAGCGCATCTGCACTCTGCTCGATCCCACGCGAGATCCTCTGGGCAAGGGCTTTCACATCATCCAGGGCATGATCGCCATCGGCTCGGGCGGCATCTTTGGCAAGGGCTTCATGCAGGGCACGCAGACCCACCTGGAGTTCATCCCCGAGCGCACCACCGACTTCATCTTCGCGGCCTACTCCGAGGAATTCGGCCTCCTGGGCAACCTGCTGCTGATCGCGGCCTTCATCTTCCTGATCCTGCGCGGGCTGACCATCGCGACAGAGGCCTCGACCCTGTTCGCACGCCTCATGGCCGGCGCCGTCACCATGATCATCTTCACCTACGCCTTCGTGAACATGGGCATGGTCAGCGGCATCCTGCCGGTGGTGGGCGTGCCGCTGCCGTTCATCAGCTACGGTGGGACCGCGATGGTCACCCTGGGGCTGGCCCTGGGCATCCTGATGTCCATCGCCAAAGCCCGGCGTCTGGTACAGACTTGAGCGCCGACGGGGTTCCGGGCGGCCCCTCCCGCCCTAGAATGCCCCGATGATTTCTCGCGAACCCACCCTCGAACGCCTGGCCACCGCGCAGCGCCTGCTGCTGGAACCCTTCGGCCTGGACGAATCCCACCTGTCCCGCGCGCTGGCCGAGATCGCCACCCACCGAGTGGACGATGCCGACCTGTACTTCCAGTACACCCGCAGCGAAGGCTGGAGCCTGGAGGAAGGCATCGTCAAGACCGGCAGCTTCAGCATCGACCAGGGCGTGGGGGTGCGCGCAGTCAGCGGCGAGAAGACGGCCTTCGCGTACTCCGACGACATTTCCGAGGCCTCCCTGCTGGACGCCGCACGCACCGTGCGCGCCATCGGCGCAGCCGCCGGCAAGGGCCGGGTCAAGGTGCCCGCGCGCAAGGTCGCGGCCAGTCGCGTGCTCTATCCCGGCCTGGACCCGATCGCCACCCTGGACAGCACCGCCAAGGTCAGCCTCTTGGGCCGGGTCGAGACCCTGGCCCGCGCCAAGGACCCGCGCATCGTGCAGGTCATGGCCGGTCTGGCCAGCGAATGGGACGTGGTGTTGGTGGCCCGCGCCGACGGCACCCTGGCCGCCGACGTGCGCCCGCTGGTGCGCCTGTCGGTGTCCGTCATCGCCGAACAGAACGGCCGGCGCGAGTCTGGCTCAGGCGGAGGCGGCGGTCGCTTCGGCCTGGCGTACTTCGACGAGGCGCGAATCGCCGGCTACGTGGACGAGGCGGTCAATGCCGCCCTCACCAACCTGGAATCGCGCCCCGCGCCGGCCGGCGAGATGACCGTGGTCCTGGGCCCGGGCTGGCCCGGCATCCTGCTGCACGAGGCCATCGGCCACGGCCTGGAGGGCGACTTCAACCGCAAGGGCTCGAGCGCCTTCTCCGGCCGCATCGGCAAGCGCGTGGCCGCCAAGGGCGTGACCGTGCTGGACGACGGCACCCTCGCTGACCGCCGAGGCTCCCTCAATATCGACGATGAGGGCAACCCCAGCCAGCGCAATGTCCTGATCGAGGACGGCATCCTGCGCGGCTACATCCAGGACTCGCTTAACGCCCGCCTCATGGGCGTCAAGCCCACCGGCAATGGCCGCCGCGAGAGCTACGCCCACGTGCCCATGCCCCGCATGACCAACACCTACA
>CAZUKC010000017.1:0-12880 GCA_964620375.1 uncultured Ramlibacter sp.
CCCAGCTCGGAGAAAAGGGTCTTGGGAAAGAGCTTGGGATTGGGCTGGATGACGTTGTTGGCCGCGCGCAGGATGGCGCTGGTGGAACGGTAGTTCTGCTCCAGCTTGATCACCTTCAGCTGTGGGAAGTCCTGCGGGAGTTTCTTCAGGTTATCGAGGGTGGCACCGCGCCAGCCGTAGATGGACTGGTCGTCGTCGCCCACCGCGGTGAACCGCCCGCGCTCGCCCACCAGGAGCTTGAGCAGTTCGTACTGCGTGGCGTTGGTGTCCTGGTATTCGTCCACCAGCACATGGCCCAGGTCCTGCTGCCACTTGGCTAGCACCTCGGGGTGTTGCTGCAGCAGCTTCAGAGGTAGGCCGATCAGGTCGTCAAAGTCCACGCTTTGGTAGGCGACCAGACGCTCCTCGTAGCGCGCCATGATGCGGGCGGTTGTGCGCTCATGGTCGTCCTTGGCCTGGGCCTGCGCCTGCTGTGCGTTCAGGCCCATGTTCTTCCAGAGGCTGATGGCCCACTGCCACTGGCGCGCGGTGGCGGCGTCGGTGGTGCCGCCGGCATCTTTCAGGATGGATGTGACGTCGTCGCTGTCCAGGATGGAGAACTGGGGCTTCAGGCCCAGGGCTTGCCCGTCTTGGCGCAGCATGCGCACGCCCAGCGCATGAAAGGTGCAGATCACCACGTCCTTCGCCTCGCGCCCGATCAGGGTCTTGGCGCGCTCGCGCATCTCCGCGGCGGCCTTGTTGGTGAAGGTGATGGCAGCAATGCGTTTCGCTTCCAGTCCGCTCTGGATCAGGCGCCCGATCTTGTGTGTGATCACCCGCGTCTTGCCCGAGCCCGCGCCCGCCAGCACCAGACAGGGGCCGTGCAGGTAGTTGACGGCTTCCTGCTGCGCGAGATTGAGACTGGACATCGGGGGGAGGAGAAATGCGGAGACGGCGGACGAAAGCGGCGAATGATAGCGGCCCACCCGCTCATGGCCTGCGCCTTTCGTTCACCCGCCTGTGCCCGCGCTGAGGTGCGCCGACAATACGGGGGTGCTGGAAATCCTGAAAGTTACCTTCCCCTTCTTCGCGCTGGTCTTGTGCGGCTACCTCGCCGCCAACCGCCGCATCCTGCCCTTTGACGCCATCGGCGGGCTGAACGCCTTCGTGCTGTATTTCGCATTGCCCTGCATGCTGTATCGCTTCGGGGCCAGCCTGCCGGTGGCCCGCCTGTTCGATCCGGCCGTGGTGGCGGTGTGGCTGCCCTGCGCGTTGCTGATGGTCGCAGCCACGATCCGCGCCAGCTTCAACGGCCGCATCGGCTGGAACGATGCCTCCTTTGGCGCGCTGGTCGCCGCATTTCCCAACACCGGCTTCATGGGGGTGCCGCTGCTGGTAGCACTGCTCGGGCCGGGTGCGGCCGGCCCCGCCATCGCCACCATCCTGGTCGACCTGGTGGTCACCACCTCGCTGTGCATTGCCTTGTCCCGCCTGGACGGCGCCGGTCATGGCGGTGCCGCCGCCGCAGCGGCGGCGCGCAAGGCCTTGCACGGCGCGGCGGTCAATCCCATGCCCTGGGCCATCCTGCTCGGAGGACTGTCCTCGGCACTGGAGCTGGAGCCGCTGGGTCCCCTCGCGGCCACCATCGGCCTGCTGGGAGACGCGGCCTCGCCGGTGGCCCTGTTCACGATCGGGGCCGTGCTGGCGCGTTCGCAGCACAAGGCGGCCCGTCACCGCACTTTCTTGCCCTGGCGCGACTATCTGCCGGTGGCCGCCGCCAAGCTGGTCGCCCACCCGCTGCTGGTGCTGGCCGCGGGCACGGGCGCAATGGCTCTGGGCCTGCCGCTGGACCCCTTCGCCCTCACCGTGCTGGTGCTGGTGGCCGCCTTGCCCAGCGCCAGCAACGTCTCGGTGCTGGCCGATCGTTTCGGGGCCGACACGGGCCGGATCGCCCGGATCATCCTGGTGACCACGGTGGCGGCGTTCTTCACGTTTTCGGGGGCGGTGGCGCTCCTGACCTGAGCGCCCTGGGGCGGACGCAGCGCGCCTGGCGACCGGGTAGCGCATTGGGATTACAATGGCGGGTTACGGGCAGCCCGGCGCCGCGCGCGCTGGCCGTCCCCCGCAGATCCTCGCGTCCGCCCCCGCATCCACCCCCGGTGGCACCTGGCAGCAAGGGTTTGCACGTCTGCGTTGCAAAGGTTGCTGATGGCCAAGGAAGAACTGATTGAAATGCGCGGCCGCGTGGCCGAGGTCTTGCCCGATTCACGGTATCGCGTGATTCTGGAGAACGGGCACGAGCTGATCGCCTACAGCGGCGGCAAGATGCGCAAGAACCATATCCGCATCATCGCGGGAGACGATGTCACGCTGGAACTCTCGCCCTACGACCTGAACAAGGGCCGCATCATGTTTCGCCACCTGCCGGATCGCGCCGCGCGTCCGGGTCCCGCACCGACCTACGGCGGCAACCGCCGCTGACCGGTTCCGGTCACGTCTTCTGCGCGCGTCTTCTCCGGGCGTTAGCTCCGCGCGCTGCTCCGCGCGCCTTCTCCCCGTCTTTCTCCCCGTCTCTCTCCCGATCCCGCGCAGCCTCTAACCGTCGCTGCGCCGGCGCCCCTGGCTCTTGCGGCGCCCCTTTATTGCACACACCGCATCGGGCATGTCACACAATGCCCGCATGCCCGCTGCCCAGATCACCCTGATCGGCGCGCCCACTGACGTCGGCGCTGGCGTGCGCGGGACCGGCATGGGCCCCGAGGCGCTGCGGGTCGCAGGCCTGGCCCAGGCGCTGCAGTCTTGCGGCTGCAAGGTGCGTGACGCCGGTAACCTGGACGGACCGCCGCGCCCGCCGGTGACAGCGCCCGGAGGACCCCATCACCTGCACGAGGTCGTCGCCTGGAACCGGACGGTGTTCGACGCGGTCGATGCCGCTCTCGCGCAGGACGAATTCCCGCTGCTGCTCGGGGGCGACCACTGCTTGGCCGTCGGCTCGATCAGCGCCATCGCGCGCCATTGCCAGCGTACGGGTCGGCGCCTGCGGGTGCTGTGGCTGGACGCCCACGCCGACGTCAACGATGCCGCCACCAGCCCCAGCGGCAACCTGCATGGCATGCCGGTGGCCTGCCTGCTCGGTCAGGGACCCGCGCCGCTGGTGGGGTGGAGCGGACCACGTGCGGCGCTGCAGCCGGCGGACATCGCCTTCCTGGGGATCCGAAGTGTCGATGCCGAGGAACGCGCAGCGATCGCGCGCCTGGGCCTGCGGGTGTACGACATGCGCTACATCGACGAACACGGCATGCGCCACACCGTCGCCGAGGCCCTGCTGGACGTTGGCGAGGACACCCACCTGCACGTGAGCTTCGACCTTGACTGCGCAGACCCGGCCGATGCGCCGGGCGTGGGTACGGGCGTGCCTGGCGGCCCCACCTACCGTGAGATGCAACTGTGCATGGAGATGATCGCCGACACCGGTCGCCTGGCCTCGCTGGACGTGATGGAGGTCAACCCCGCGCGTGACGTGTGTAATCGCACGGCCGAACTCGCGGTCGATTTCATGCGCAGCCTGTTCGGCGCCAGCACGCTGGCGCGCTGAGCGCAGCGGGTGGTGCCCTCTCAGGGGTTCTCGTCGTCCGGCACGGCGTCGGGGTTGTCGTCCAGATCGACGTATTCCTGATCCTCGTCGACCAGGCCGGTATCCGGTCCGATCTCGCCCGGGCCGTTGTCCGGGCCGAGCCGGACCACCCGGTCCGGCAGGATGTCCATGCCCTCGCGGACATCCATGCCCGACACCACGCCGCGTTCGCCGGTGCCGGTGGAGTCGCTGTCGCCGTGGACTTCCTCCGTGCCTATCGCATCGCTGCCGCTGTCCGAGTTGTCGCTGGGTCCGAGCAGTTCGCTGCTGCGGCCGCTGGGTTGGGGCTGCGCCGTGTCGACGCCCATGATGCTGCTGTAGGCCATGTCGTGGAATCCTCCGGCCGACAGGGTGTGCGTGCGGCCTCCCGCCTTCCGTCGGACAGCGGCGGCAGACGGTGTCCGACGTCGCGCTCCTTCGGGCCATGGCGTCCTAGGGCCGGTGGCATGTCCCTTGCCCCGAACCGGGACCACTTCCGTGTTTTTTCAACTCTGAAAGGTTAGCCATGGCTCAATCCGACATGTCCTCCGCCACCTCCCTGCGGCCGGCGCCGTCCACGCACTTGAACGCCCTGGACTGGGTGGCCCTGGTGCTGATGGTGATCGGCGGCATCAACTGGGGTCTGGTCGGCGCCCTCGATCTGGACCTCGTGGCGATCCTGCTCGGGCCAGGCTCGATGGCCTCGCGCGTCGTGTACATGGGGGTGGGCCTGGCGGCCCTTTACGGGGTGGTTCTGATGGCCCGCCTGGGGCGCAGCACTCGCTGACCCCGCGTCGACGGCCCCGCGGTCGTCGGCGCGCTAGCATGGCGGCGTCTCCGCTTTCAGGTGCACCGCCATGACCTACCTGCTCGCCCTGGACCAGGGCACTTCGAGTTCGCGCAGTATCGTCTTCGACGTCCAGGGCCGTATCGTGGCTGTGGCGCAGCGCGAGCTGCCGCAAAGCTACCCGCAGCCTGGCTGGGTCGAGCATGATCCCCTGGGCATCTGGGAAGGCCAGCTGGCCACCGCGCGCGAGGCCCTCGCGCAGGCGGGTCTGCGTGCGGCCGATATCCGCGGGCTGGGCATCACCAACCAGCGCGAGACGACGGTGGTCTGGAACCGCGCCAGCGGGCGGCCGATCCACCCCGCCATCGTCTGGCAAGACCGCCGTACCGAGCCTCTGTGTGCGCGCCTGCGCGAGCAGGGCTGGGAGGCTCGCCTTCGTGAGCGCACCGGCCTGGTGATCGACGCGTACTTCTCCGCCACCAAGATCGCCTGGTTACTCGAGCAGGTGCCCGGCGCGCGGGAGCAGGCGCACCGCGGCGAACTCGCCTTCGGCACCGTCGACAGCTGGCTGCTGTGGCAGCTCACGGGCGGCGCGGTGCACGCCACCGACGTGAGCAACGCTTCGCGCACCTTGCTGTTCGACGTACGCCGCCACGCCTGGGACGAGGAGCTCCTGGGGCTGCTGGACATCCCCTTGTCCATGATGCCGGCGGTGCGGCCGTCCAGCGCCGACTTCGGGACCACGCGCGCCGACCTGCTCGGGGGCGCGATCCCCATCGGCGGCATCGCCGGTGACCAGCAGAGCGCGCTGTTCGGGCAGGCCTGCTTCGAAGCGGGCATGGCCAAGAACACCTACGGCACCGGCTGCTTCATGCTGATGCACACCGGCGACCGCTTCCAGGCCTCGGCCAACGGCCTCATCACCACGCGTGCCGCGCAGGTGGGGGATGCGCCCGGCTACGCCCTGGAGGGCAGCGTGTTCGTGGGCGGCGCGGTGGTGCAGTGGCTGCGCGATGGCTTGCACGCGATCCGCAGCAGCGCCGAGGTCGAGGCCCTGGCGGCCAGCGTGCCCGATGCCGGCGGCGTGTCCCTGGTGCCGGCCTTCACCGGCCTGGGGGCACCTTACTGGAAACCCGATGCGCGGGGCACGATCACCGGCCTGACGCGCGGCTCGACGCTGGCGCACATCGCACGCGCTGCACTTGAGAGCATCGCCTGCCAGAGCGCCGCCCTGCTGCAGGCCATGAGCCGTGACGCGCAGGCTGCGGGGGGCGCGCCGATGGCCCAGTTGCGCGTGGACGGCGGGGCCTGCGTGAACAACCTCCTGATGCAGTTCCAGGCCGACCTGCTGGGGATTCCTGTGGTGCGGCCGGCCGTCACCGAGACCACCGCCCTGGGCGCGGCGTGGCTGGCGGGACTGGCCGCCGGGGTCTATGGCAGTGCCGCGGACCTGCAGACGCTGTGGCGCGCCGAGCGCACCTTCGAGCCCACCTGGGACCGCGCCCGCGCGCAGGAGCGCATGGCGCAATGGGAACGCGCGGTGCGCCAGGCCACGGCCGCCTGAAGCCGCGACCTGGCTCCGCGCCCGCCGCGGCTCAGGCCGCGGACTTTGCGGGCCGTTCGCCGAAGATGGCGGTGCCCACCCGCACCATCGTGCTGCCCGCGGCGATCGCAGCTTCCAGGTCCGAGGTCATGCCCATGGACAGCGTGTCCAGGGCGAGTCCCCGCGTGGCCAGTGCGTCGCGCAAGGCGGGATCGGCGCGCAGCTGCTCGAACAGCGCGCGTGCCCGCTGGTGTAGCGCCAGCTGCGCCGCGTGATCTGGTGTCGGTTCGGGAATCGTCATCAGACCGCGCAAGGCCAGGCCGGGCAGCGCCGCGACCGCGCGCGCAAGCTCGAGCGCCTCGTCCGGCGATACGCCGGCCTTGTTCGGACCCGCGTCGATGTTGACCTGTATGCAGACGTTCAGCGGCGCTCGGGTGCTCGGGCGCTGCTGCGACAGCCTCTGCGCGATCTTGAGCCGGTCGACCGTGTGGGCCCAGTCGAAGTGCTCGGCGACCAGACGCGTCTTGTTGCTCTGGATCGGCCCGATGCAGTGCCACTCCAGGGCTGCACCCGCATCGCCCAGTGCGGCCATCTTGTCGACCGCCTCCTGCAGGTAGTTCTCCCCGAAGGCCCGTTGCCCGCAGGCGGCGGCCTCGCGCACGGCCTGCGGCCCGAAGGTCTTGGACACCGCCAGCAGCGTGACCGCTGATGGATCGCGCCCTGACGCCTGGCAGGCGGCGGCGATGCGCCCGCGGACTTGCTCAAGATTTAATTCAATGGTATTCATAATGGCCGTTTCCGGCGTGAGCCTTCGTCTTTTCAACCCGCATCCAAACCCTATTGGACCCGCCATGAACATCAGCCAGCTGCTGGCCTTCAGCGTCAAGAACCAGGCCTCCGACCTGCACCTGTCCGCCGGGCTGGCGCCCATGCTGCGGGTGCACGGTCAGGTGTGCCGCATCAACCTCGATCCCCTGTCGCACGCGCAGGTCACCGACATGTTGGGCGACATCATGACCGAGACCCAGCGCCGGCAGTTCCAGCAGACCTTGGAGTGTGATTTTTCCATCGAGGTGGCCGGTCTGTCGCGGTTCCGGGTCAATGCCTTCCATCAGAGCCGCGGAGCGGCCGCAGTCATGCGCACCATTCCAAGCCGGGTGATGAGCCTGCAGGAGCTGGGTGCGCCGCCCCTGTTCGCGCAACTCGCGCTTCGGCCGCGCGGACTCGTGCTGGTCACTGGCCCAACCGGTTCGGGCAAGTCCACCACGCTGGCGGCCATGGTGCATCACCTGAACGAGCATCAGGCGGGCCACATCCTCACCGTCGAAGACCCGATCGAGTTCGTGCACGAACCGCGCAAGTGCCTGGTGAACCAGCGCGAGGTCGGCCCCTGCACGCACTCCTTCGCGGCGGCCCTGCGTGCGGCGCTGCGCGAGGACCCGGACGCCATCCTGGTGGGCGAGCTGCGAGACCTGGAGACCATACGTTTGGCCCTGACCGCCGCCGAGACCGGGCACCTGGTCTTTGCAACCCTGCACACCGCCAGCGCCGCCAAGACCATCGACCGTGTCATCGACGTCTTTCCCGCCGAGGAGAAAGAGATGGCGCGCACCATGCTGGCCGAATCGCTGCAGGCCGTCATTGCCCAGACCCTGTGCCGCCGGGCCGATGGCCAGGGTCGCATCGCGGTGCATGAGGTCATGGTGGCGACCGCCGCCATCCGCAACCTGGTGCGCGAGAACAAGGTGGCCCAGATGTACTCGGCGATCCAGGCCGGCGCCAGCGCGGGCATGCAGACCCTGGACCAGGGCCTGGCCGACCTGGTCCGTCGGCGTCTGGTCACGCCCGCCGAGGCCCGCGCGCAGGCCCGCCACCCGGAGAATTTCCCGGGCTGAGCGCTCGAGATTCAGACGCAGGGACAGGGGATAGCCGCTTCGATTAAGGTCGGGACATGAGCACCACCAACCCCAAAACCTACGAATCCGTTCCCCCGCGCAAAGTGGCTTTTCTGGGCCTGGGCGTCATGGGCCTGCCGATGGCGGGCCATCTGGCGCTGGCCGGCCACGACGTGACGGTCTACAACCGCACCCCCGCCAAGGCGCAGGCCTGGGCTGCCGAATTCAAGGGGCGCGCGGCCGCCACGCCGCGTGAGGCGGCCGCGGGCTGCGACATCGTCTTTTGCTGCGTCGGCAACGACAACGACCTGCGATCGGTGGTCCTGGGCCCGGACGGCGCCCTGGCCGGCATGAAGCCCGGCGCGATCTTCGTGGACCACACCACCGCCTCGGCCGACGTGGCGCGCGAGCTGTACGCCAAGGCCCAGGAGAAGGGCCTGGCCTTCGTCGACGCGCCCGTGTCGGGCGGGCAGGCTGGCGCGCAGAACGGCCTGCTCACGGTCATGTGCGGCGGCGATGCCGCGGCCTTCGAGACGGTGCGTCCGGTGGCGATGGCTTTCTCGCGTGCCTTCACGCTCCTGGGGCCCAGCGGCGCCGGCCAGCTGGCCAAGATGGTCAATCAGATCTGCATTGCCGGTCTGGTGCAGGGCCTGTCTGAGGCCATCGCCTTCGGTCAGCGTGCCGGCCTGGACATGAACCAGGTGCTGGACGTGATCGGTAAGGGTGCCGCCCAGAGCTGGCAGATGGACAACCGCGGCAAGACCATGATCCAGGACAAGTTCGACTTCGGCTTCGCGGTCGACTGGATGCGCAAGGACCTGGGCCTGGTGCTGGACGAGGCCAAGCGCAATGGGGCGCGCCTGCCGGTGACGGCGCTGGTGGACCAGTTCTATGCCGACCTGCAGGGCCAGGGCGGTGGCCGCTGGGACACGTCCAGCCTGATCAGGCGTCTGCGCTGAGCGGCAGCCCGGGTGCGACCCGGGCTTGGCTCACTTCGCGGCGCTGGCGGGCTGGGCAGCGGACACCGGCACCGTCCCCTGCGCCGGAGCCTTGGGCGCGATGCGCGCGAGTTCTTCCTCGCTGATGATCTCGAAGGCCCGCACCACCCGGCTGACGCCGCTGACCTGGCGTACCAGGGCGGTGGCCCGTTCCGATTCGCGCTGGGTCACCCGCCCCATGAGATGCACCGTGCCGCGCTCGGTCACGACCTTGAAGGCGGTGGCCGTGAGGTCCTTGGCGTCCACGAGCGTCGCCTTGACCTTACCGGTGATGTAGATGTCGTTGCCCCGCTGGGTCAGGGAGCTGGGGCGCATGATGGCCAGCTCGTTGATCACGCTGCGCACGTTGTCGACCTTGGTCACGGTCTGTTCCGCCAGCTGCTTGCTGGCGGCATCGGGCACCTCGCCGGTCAGGAGCACCTGGCGGTTGTAGCTGGTGACATTGATGTGGGCCAGGCTGCCCAGGTTTTCGCGCAGTCGGCTGCCAGCGCGCAGCTCGATGGTCTCGTCTTCCAGCTGGGCGGCGGAGGTGCGGCGGTCCACGGCCACCATGGTGCCCACGGCGGCGCCTCCGACCACCAGCGGCGCGCAGCCGGCGAGGGTGGTGGCCAGGACCGCGGCGGCGAGGGCGGGAAGGGTGAGGCGTTGCAGGGTGTTCATGGTGAGGGCTCCTGTTCCAGGTCTCCGAGCAGTTGGCTGTCCACGCCGTCGCACAGGCAGTGCAGCGCGAGCAGGTGGACTTCGTGGATGCGGGTCGCGCGGTCGTGCGGCACGCAGATGTTGACGTCGGTCTCGCGCAGGGCCTGGGCCAGACGGCCGCCGCCGTGGCCGGTGAGGGCCACGACGGACATGTCACGTTCGTGGGCGGCTTCGACGGCGGCCAGCACGTTGGCGCACTGCCCGTCCACCGACAGCGCCAGCAGCACGTCGCCGGCCTGCCCCAGCGCGCGCACCTGGCGCGCGTAGATCTGGCTGAAATCGTGGAAGGTTCCGGTACCGGTGATGAGGGCCGTGTCGGCGCTCAGGGCGACGGCCGCCAGTTCGGGACGTTCGCGCTCGAAGCGGCCGACGAAGCGGGACGAGAAATTCAGGGCGTCAGCGGCCGATCCGCCGTTGCCGCAGGCCAGCACCTTGCCCCCGCTGGTCACGCAGGCCAGCACCGCCTGGATGGCGTCGACGATCGGCTTGGTCAGCGATTGCGCGGCCTGGTACTTGAGGTCAGCGCTGTCGATGAAATGCTGTTGGATCCTTTGTTCGAGCATCGGCGGGAATGATAACGCCCGGTCACCCTCAGGCCGCGTCGAAAGCCCCCTTCAACCACTCGACCCGCGTGCCTTCAATGGCCACGACGTCAAAGCGGCACGGGGGTGGCGCGGGCAGTCGCATCAGGTAGTGGCGGGCGGCGAAGACGATGCGCCGGCGCTTGGTGGCGCCGACGCTGGCTGCGGCCCCGCCGAAGCGGCTACTGGCGCGCTGGCGGACCTCGGCGAAGACCAGCGTGCCGTCGGTGTCGCGCAGGATCAGGTCGACCTCGCCGCCGCCACGCCCGGGCGTCCGATAATTGCGCGTCACGAGCCGCAAGCCGGCGCGGGCCAGATGGGCCAGGGCCAGCGCCTCGGCGGCATCTCCCCGTTGCTTGGTGGTGGCCTTTCCAGCCTGGAGTTCCATGTCCGCTCCCTTTGCCTGCGCCCTGAAGGCCGCCCATGAGGCTGCCGGATCCCAGAGTTATCCGCAGGGAGCACTCTATGTGGTGGCCACGCCAATTGGCAACCTCGCGGACATCAGCCTGCGCGCCCTGCACGTGCTGTCCCTGGTGGATGCCGTCGCCTGCGAGGACACGCGGCACACCCAGGCACTGATGCGCGCGCTGGGCATCGAGCGGCCCGACGGCGGGCTGATTGCCATCCACCAGCACAACGAGTCCGAGGCCGCGCAGCAGGTGCTGCGGCGCCTGCAGGCCGGCGAGCGCATCGCCTATGCCAGCGATGCCGGCACGCCCGCTGTCAGCGACCCGGGCGCACGCCTGGTGGCTGCGGTGCAGGGCGCGGGGCTGCGCGTGATGCCCCTGCCCGGCGCCAGTAGCGTGACGGCGGTGCTCAGCGCCGCAGGCGCGTACGGAGACGATCCCGGCTTCGTGTTCGGCGGCTTCCTGCCGGCGCGCGCGGGTGAACGCGCGCAGGCCGTGCAGGCCCTGGCCCAGGAGCCGCGCGCCGTGGTGCTGCTGGAGGCGCCGCACCGCATCGCCGACCTGGCGCAGGCGTTAGCGCCCCTGGGCCCGCGGCGCGTGACCGTGGGGCGCGAGCTGACCAAGCAGTTCGAGCAGGTGCAGACCCTGGCCTGCCAAGACCTCGTGGGCTGGCTGGCGGCCGATGCCGCGCGCACCCGTGGCGAGTTCGCCCTGGTGCTGCACCCGCAGCCTGCGGCCCGCCCGCAGGACGACGGCCTGCGGCTGCTCGAGCTGCTGCTGCCCGAACTGCCGGTGAAGACCGCGGTGCGCATCGCGGCACAGGCCAGCGGCGCGCCGCGCAACGACCTGTACGAGGCGGCGCTGCGACTGCGTCAGGCCCAGGGCGAAGACTGACCGGACGCGCCAGCGCGCGTGACGCAGCGGCCCTGCTCAGACAGACAGCGGGTCCACGTCCACCGCCCACCGCAGCAGCCCGGGTTCGCGCAGGGCGTGCAGCGCGGGTTGCCAGGCCTGCAGAAACCGCTGCAGCGCCGGTCGTGAGGCGCTTTCCACCAGCAGCTGGGCGCGCTCTATGTTGGCGATGCGCTGCATGGCCATGGGCACGGCGGCATACAGCATCACCTGTCCCGAAGGGTCCAGGCTCTGGGCCGCGTCGCGCGCGGCGTTCAGGAAGGCCTGGGCCGCCTCCTGCGTGCGGGCTTCGGCGCGCACCAGGGCCTGGAAGGCAAAGGGCGGCATGCCCGCCTGCCGCCGTTCGGCCAGTTGGGCCGCGGCGAACGCGGGGTAGTCGTGACGCCGCAGTGCTGCGAACAGCGGGTGCGCCGGGTTCCAGGTCTGCACCCACATCTCGCTGTGGTCCGCCTGCGCGGCGTCGCGGCCCGCGCGGCCTGCAGCCTGCATCAGGAGCGCGAACAGGCGTTCGGGTGCGCGAAAGTCACTGGAGAACAGCGCGGTGTCCGGGTTGACCGCCGCCACCAGGGTGATGCGCCGGAAGTCGTGCCCCTTGGTGACCATCTGGGTGCCCACCAGCACATCCACCTCGCCGGCGTGCACCTGGGCCAATTGAGCCTCCAGTGCGCCCTTGCCGCGCGTGGAGTCGGCGTCCATGCGGGCGACGCGCACGGGCCGTGATCCCTGGGCCAGCAGCGCGGCGATCTGTTCCTCCAGCTGCTCGGTACCGCGGCCTACGGGCGCGATATCCACGTTGCCGCAGGCGGGGCAGGCCCGCGGCACGCGCTCGGTGTGGCCGCAGTGGTGGCAGCGCAGGGTGCGGTCGATCTTGTGGAACACGCGAAAGGCGCTGCAGTGGGGACAGTCGCTTTTCCAGTCGCAGGCGGTGCAGGCCAGCACCGGCGCGTAGCCCCGCCGATTGAGAAACAGCAGCGACTGCTCCCCTCGCGCGATGCGCGCCTGGATGGCCTCGAGCAGCGCCGGCGCCAACAGCGTGCGCGGGGGTTGCAGGTTCATGTCGACCAGCCGCACCTGGGGCAGGGCGCCGGCGCCCACGCGCGAGGGCATGGCCAGCCGCTGGTAGCGCCCGATCTCGCTGGCCTGCCAGCTTTCCAGCGAAGGCGTGGCCGAACCCAGGAGCACCTGCGCGGTCTCCAGGCGCCCGCGCAGCACCGCCAGGTCGCGTGCAGAGTAGCGTGCGCCCTCCTGCTGCTTGTAGCTGGGGTCGTGTTCCTCGTCGACCACGATCAGGCGCAGGCCCGGCAGCGAGGCGAAGACCGCCATGCGCGTACCCAGCACGATGCGCGCGTGGCCCGCGTGCGCCGCCAGCCAGCTGCGCAGACGCTGCGCTGGCGTGAGGCCGCTGTGCATCGCCACCACCTGCGACGCGCCGAATCGCTCGACGAAGCGTGAGAGCAGCTGCGGCG
>CAZUKC010000017.1:12890-13963 GCA_964620375.1 uncultured Ramlibacter sp.
TGATCTCCGGGACCATCACCAGGGCCTGGGCCCGCGGGTCGGCGTCGAGCGCGCGCTGTACCGCCCGCAGGTACACCTCGGTCTTGCCACTGCCCGTTGCGCCGAACAGCAGGAAAGGCCCCGGGGCCGCCGCCATCTGTGCGAGCACCTCGCTCTGCTGCGCGCTGAGGTCTGGCGCCAGTCCCGACGGACCGTCTTCGTTGCCCTCGGCGTTCTTGCGTTTCAGGCGCCGGGCCAGTTGGGTCGTGTCCAGATCACGCAGCTGCGGCGGCAGGGCGGCCAGCGCGACCTCGCCCACGCCGCGCTGGTAGTAGTTGGCAGCGAAGTCGACCAGGCCTCGCCACGCACCACCCAGGGGCGCCAGGGCGTCCAGCACGTGGGACACCGGTTTTTCGGTGACGTCGCCGGGTATCTCGGTCGCCGCATCCGCGTCCCAGACCACGCCCAGCACCTCGCGTCTGCCCAGGGGCACGCGTACCAGCGTTCCCGGCGCGAGCGCAGACTCACTTCGGTAGCTGAGGGCGCCGCGAATCCCGCTGTGCGCGGGGGTGGCAACCACGACGGGCAGGCGGTGCGGCATGGAAGACTCAGCTTAGTGGCCGATGCTCAGGAGTCGCGCAGAAATCGCGCTTAAGTCCTTGAATCCAAAGCGTTTTGCAGCCCATCCAGAATTTCTGTGGATAACTTTGTTGATAGTCACCCCCGGCCCCGCTGCAGCCCCAGCAAAATCAAGCCTCTCGCTGGGATGCCCGGAAAATTGGCAAATTGTGAAACCTATTGGAATCAACAACTTACGAGCGCCTGCATCTCTGAGGTCGCGCTGGCGGGCACTGGAACTTTTTCGCGCGCCGCAGCATCGTTTTTGTGCATAAGTCAAGGCCGCGAACGTCGGTTTTTGTCAGAAGTCGAGCTAGGGAAGCTCCGGAAAACGAAGGTTCCACTCAGCGCTTGACACCTTGCCGCAAGGCCCTGGAGTGCGCGTGCACGGTCTCCACCAGGGCGGTCACATGCTCGGGCGGCGTGTGCTGGCTGATGCCGTGGCCCAGGTTGAAGATGTGCGTGGGGCCCTGGCC
>CAZUKC010000018.1:0-13925 GCA_964620375.1 uncultured Ramlibacter sp.
CGACGCCTGACCTCGCATCTGCGTGCGCCGCGTCGCGTGCACACGACTGCGAACCCGGGACGCGAATGTGAAGTCGCGTCCCTCGCGCAGAACAGGGCCCGGAGCCGCTCGCGTGGCACGGGCCTTTGCTTTTGCAGAGGCTTGCCGGCTTCGCAATCCGCTCTACATTTGAGCCCATGACCACTCTGGCTGTCGATTGCATGGGGGGTGACCACGGCCCGTCCGTGATCCTGCCCGCCTGCCGCCGCTTCCTGGACGAACACCCCGACGCGCAACTGCTGCTCGTGGGCCAGCCCGAGGCGTTGCAGGGCTTTCAGCACCCGCGCGCCCGCGTTGTGGCCGCCACCGAGGTGGTGGCCATGGACGATCCGGTCGAAACTGCCCTGCGCCGCAAGAAGGATTCGTCCATGCGCGTGGCCATCGCCCAGGTCAAGGACGGCCAGGCCCAGGCCGCCGTGTCCGCCGGCAACACCGGCGCCCTGATGGCGCTGGCCCGTTACCTGCTCAAGACGGTGGACGGCATCGACCGCCCTGCCATCGCCTACCCCATGCCCAATGCCAAGGGGGGTGCCACCACGGTGCTGGACCTGGGCGCCAACGTCGACTGCACCGAGCACCACCTGCTGCAGTTCGCGGTGATGGGATCGGCCCTGGTCTCGGCACTGCGCAACGTCGAGGCGCCCACCGTGGGCCTGCTCAATATCGGCGAGGAAACCATCAAGGGCAGCGAGGTGATCAAGCGCGCCGGCGAGTTGCTGCGATCGGCGGCAGCCGCCGGCGACCTCAACTTCCATGGCAACGTGGAAGGCAACGACATCTTCAAGGGCACCACCGACATCGTGGTGTGCGACGGCTTCGTCGGCAACGTCGCCCTCAAGGCCAGCGAGGGCCTGGCCACCATGATCGGCGGCTTTCTCAAGCAGGAGTTCGGGCGCAATCCCTACACCTGGTTTGCGGCCCTGGTGGCCTACCCGGTGCTGACCGCCTTCAAGCGACGCGTGGACCACCGACGCTACAACGGCGCGGCCCTGATGGGACTGCGCGGACTGGTGTTCAAGAGCCACGGATCGGCCGACGCCTTCGCGTTCAGTCAGGCCCTGGCCCGCGCGTATGATGCGGCCCGGAATCAATTGCTCGAGCGGGTGCAGGTGCGGATCGCCCACGCGGCGCCCCTGCTGGCGGCCGGGGCCTCGCAGCCTGTGGACGCCGTGACGGCCCGCTGAATCGGATCCCCATGACACGCTACTCCCGCATCTCCGGCACCGGCAGTTACCTGCCGCCGAGGCGCGTGACCAACGCCGACCTGGCCGCCGAACTCGCGCAGCGCGGGCTGGAGACCTCGGACGACTGGATCGTCGAGCGCACCGGTATCCGTGCCCGCCATTTCGTGGACGACGGTGTGACCGCCAGCGACCTGGGCGTGCAGGCCGCGCGCCACGCGCTGGAGGCCGCTGGCGCGAAACCCTCCGACATCGACCTGATCATCGTGGCCACGTCCACGCCCGACATGGTCTTCCCTTCAACCGCCGCGATCCTGCAGCACAAGCTGGGCGCTGCGATGGGCGCCGAGGGCTCGATGGCCGGCTGCCCCGCCTTCGACGTGCAGGCCGTGTGCAGCGGCTTTGTCTACGCGCTGACGGTGGCCGACGCCATGATCAAGACCGGCGCCGCCAGCAAGGCCCTCGTGATCGGAGCCGAGGTCTTCTCGCGCATCCTCGATTTCAACGACCGCACCACCTGTGTCCTGTTCGGCGACGGTGCCGGCGCCGTGGTGCTGGAGGCCAGCGACGCGCCCGGCATCCTGGCCACCGACCTGCACGCCGACGGCAAGTACGTCGACATCCTGTGCGTGCCGGGCACCGTCAGTGGCGGCCAGGTGCTGGGTCAGCCGCTTCTGAAGATGGACGGTCAGGCGGTGTTCAAGCTGGCGGTCGGCGTGCTCGAAGAGGCCGCCCGCGCCACGCTGGCCAAGGCCGGCCGCACCGAGGCCGACATCGACTGGCTCATTCCGCACCAGGCCAATATCCGCATCATGCAGGGCACGGCCAAGCGCCTGAAGCTGCCCCTGGACAAGCTGGTCGTGACCGTCGACCAGCATGGCAACACCTCGGCCGCTTCCATTCCGCTGGCCCTGGACGCCGCGGTGCGCGAGGGCCGGGTGCGCCGCGGCGACACCCTCATGCTCGAGGGCGTGGGCGGCGGCTTCACCTGGGGCGCGGTGCTGCTCGATTTCTGATCGGCGCGGGTCCCTGCGCAGGCCACGCCCGCCATTTACAACCGACGACGGGAGAACCACCACCATGAAACCGTTCGCTTTTGTCTTCCCCGGTCAGGGTTCGCAGGCCGTCGGCATGCTCGATGCTTGGGCCGACCACCCAGCGGTGCGCGAGACGCTGGCCGAGGCCTCGCAGGCTCTGGGCGAGGACATCGGCCGTCTGATTCACGAAGGACCCAAGGAGGCCCTGGCCCTGACCACCAACACCCAGCCCGTGATGCTGGTGGCGGGCGTGGCGGCCTATCGCGCCTGGCGCGCCGAAGGCGGCGCGGCCCCCGCGGTAGTGGCCGGTCACTCGCTGGGCGAGTACGCCGCCCTGGTGGCGGCAGGATCGCTCACGCTGGCCCAGGCCGCGCCCCTGGTGCGCTTTCGCGCGCAGGCCATGCAGGAGGCGGTGCCGGTGGGTGTGGGGGCCATGGCCGCCATCCTCGGCATGGACGCGGCGGGCGTGATCGCCGGCTGCCGCGAGGCCTGCGCCTCGTTCGGCGCGGGCTCCTCTGAGGTGGTCGAGGCGGTGAACTTCAACGACCCGGCCCAGACCGTGATCGCCGGCAGCAAGGCGGCGGTGGACAAGGCCTGCGAGGTGCTCAAGGCCGCAGGCGCCAAGCGCGCGCTGCCGCTGCCGGTGTCGGCACCGTTCCATTCCAGCCTGATGAAGCCCGCTGCCGACCGCCTGCGCGAGAAACTGGCGGGCACCGCCATCGCCGCGCCGGCCATCCCAGTCGTGAACAACATCGACGTCGCCGTCGAAGCCGACGCTGACCGGATCCGCGACGCCCTGTACCGCCAGGCCTTCGGCCCGGTGCGCTGGGTCGAGTGCGTGCGAGCGATTCAGGCGCGCGGTATCGACACGATCGTCGAGTGCGGCCCCGGCAAGGTGCTGGCGGGCATGACCAAGCGCATCGACGCCGCCCTCACCGGGCTGGCGGTGTTCGACCCGGCGAGCCTGGCCGACGTGAAAGGACAACTTGCATGAGCGCAGATCAATTCGCAGGCCAGGTCGCCCTGGTCACCGGCGCCTCGCGCGGCATCGGCGCGACCATCGCCGCCGAGCTGGCCGCCCGTGGCCTGAAGGTCATCGGCACCGCCACCACTGATGAAGGCGCGCAGCGCATCTCGCAGGCGCTGGCGGCCCATCCCGGATGCCGCGGCGCGCGCCTGGACGTCAACGACGCCGCCGCGGGTGAGGCGCTGGTCGACGCGATCGTCGCCGAGCACGGCGCCCTGCACGTGCTCGTGAACAATGCCGGTATCACCCGCGACACCCTGGCCATGCGCATGAAGGACGCCGACTGGGACGCGGTGCTGGACACCAACCTCAAGGCCGTCTTTCGCATGAGCCGTGCGGTCATGCGCACCATGATGAAGCAGCGTTACGGCCGCATCATCAGCATCACCTCGGTGGTGGGCGCTTCGGGCAATCCGGGCCAGGCCAACTACGCTGCTGCCAAGGCCGGTGTGGCCGGCATGACCCGCGCCCTGGCCCGCGAACTGGGCAGCCGCGGCATCACCGTGAACTGCGTGGCTCCGGGCTTCATCGCGACCGACATGACCGCCGTCCTGCCCGAGGAGCAGCAAAAAGCACTCCTGTCCCAGATCCCGCTGGGTGCCCTGGGTAAACCCGAGGACATCGCCCACGCGGTGGCCTACCTGGCCTCGCCCCAGGCCGGCTACGTCACCGGCCAGGAGCTGCACGTCAACGGCGGCATGTACATGGCCTGAGGCCGCCGGGACCCCACGGGCGTCGCCCACGGGGCAGCGCCGCCGGGGAAGGGCCCGCGCCCGTTAAAATGCTGGATTCCTTTACAACCCTTTGAGGGACCCATGAGCGATATCGAAGCACGTGTCAAAAAAATCATCGCCGAGCAACTCGGCGTGGAAGAGTCCCAAGTCACCAACGAAAAAGCCTTCGTGGCCGATCTGGGCGCCGACTCCCTGGACACGGTGGAACTGGTCATGGCCCTGGAAGATGAATTCGGCATCGAGATTCCCGACGAGGAAGCCGAAAAGATCACCACGGTGCAAAAGGCCATCGATTACGCCCTCGCGCACAAGAAAGCCTGATTGCCGATGTCCCGTCGCCGTGTTGTCGTGACCGGCCTGGGCTGTGTCACCCCCGTGGGCAACACGGTGGCGCAGTCCTGGTCCAACCTGCTGGCCGGTCAATCGGGCATCGACCTGATCACCCAGTTCGACGCCTCCGCCATGGCTTGCCGCATCGCCGGCGAGGTCAAGGGCTTCAACATCTCGGACTACATCCCCGAGAAGGAAGCGCGGCACATGGACCGCTTCATCCACCTGGGCATCGCTGCCGCGGCGCAGGCCGTGGCCGACAGCGGCCTGCCCACCGGTGAAGCCCTGCAGGCCAACCCGCAACTGGCGACGCGCATCGGCTGCAACATCGGATCGGGCATCGGCGGCCTGCCGATGATCGAGCAGACCCACACGGAATACACGGCCCGCGGGCCCCGGCGCATTTCCCCCTTCTTCGTGCCCGCTTCGATCATCAACATGATCTCGGGGCACGTGTCCATGCTGTACGGCTTCAAGGGCCCGAACATCGCGGTGGTGACCGCCTGCACCACCGGGCTGCACTCCATCGGCCTGTCGGCCCGCATGATCGAGTACGGCGACTGCGACATCATGGTGGCCGGTGGCGCCGAATCCACCGTCTCGCCCCTGGGCGTGGGCGGCTTCGCAGCCCTGCGCGCCCTTTCTACCCGCAACGACGATCCCAAGACCGCGTCCCGCCCCTGGGACAAGGACCGCGACGGCTTCGTGCTCGGCGAAGGCGCTGGCGTGCTGGTGCTCGAGGAATACGAGCACGCCAAGGCCCGTGGCGCCAAGATCTACGCCGAGTTGGCCGGGTTTGGCATGAGCGCGGACGCCCATCACATGACCGCGCCGGACGTGGACGGCCCGCGGCGCGCCATGGTGTCCGCCCTGGCCAATGCCGGCGTGAACCCCGACCAGGTCGACTACGTCAACGCCCACGGCACTTCCACGCCCCTGGGCGACGTCAACGAGACCAACGCCATCAAGCTGGCCCTGGGTGACCATGCCCGCAAGGTCGTGGTCAATTCCACCAAGTCCATGACCGGCCACCTGCTCGGAGGCGCCGGTGGCATCGAGTCGGTGTTCACGGTGCTGGCCGTACACCACCAGAAGAGCCCGCCCACGATCAACATCGTCAACCCCGATCCCGAGTGCGACCTGGATTACTGCGCCAACACCGCCCGTGACCTGAAGATCGGCGTAGCCGTGAAGAACAATTTCGGCTTCGGCGGTACCAACGGAACCCTCGTGTTCAAGCGCGCCTGAGCGCGCCCCGTCCATGCGCAACGCCCCATCGGTGCTCATTCCGGTGGGGCGTTCGCGTTTCGGGGCCTGCGTGCTCGCGGCGGCCTGGCTGGCGGGCCTGGCGCTGCTGGTGGCCTGGCGGCTGCAGGCGCCTGACCCCGGGTCCTGGGCGGGCCTGTCGGGTCCGCAGGCCGCCATGGCGGTCCTGCTCCTGACCTGTGGCCTCCTGGCGTGGCGCCATCATCGCCATGCCAGCGTGGGCCTGCTCGATGGGGATGGTCAGCACTGGTGGTGGATCACGGCGGGCGGCGAGTGTGCGGCACAGGTGCGCGTGACGGCGGACTGGCAGCGGCTGATGCTGGTGCGCCTGACGCCCGAGGACGGCTCGGGCGTGCAGTGGTTGTGGTTGGTGCCCAGGGGTAACGCCGAGCACTGGCGGGCCGTTCGGCGTGCGCTATATTTTCGAGCCTCCCGGCAGGCGCCGCCCGACGGGAGGGCTGCCATGCCATGAGCCCCACCCCCGCGCCCGACGCCCCCGAGCCCCCCCGGGACACCGACGCGGTGCTGGTCGAGCGTACGTTGGCGGGTGACCCCCGGGCCTTCGAACTCCTGGTGCTCAAATACCAGCGGCGCATCGAGCGGCTGATCGGCCGTGTGGTCCGAGACACCGATCTGGTGCAGGACATCGCCCAGGAGACCTTCATCCGCGCCTACCGGGCGCTGGGACAGTTCCGCGGCGACGCGCAGTTCTACACCTGGCTCTACCGAATTGCGGTCAATACCGCCAAAAAGGCGCGAATGGACCTGCGACGCGATCCGGTTGTGACCGAGACCGCCCTGCGCAATGACGAAGAGGATGAAACTTCGGCTGTCGAGAAAGAACTAAGAACCGAAGAAACACCGGAATCCGTGCTGGCCGCCAAGGAGATCGCGCAGGCCGTCAACCAGGCCATGCAGGCGCTTCCCGAGGAGCTTCGGCAGGCCATCACCCTGCGCGAGATCGAAGGCCTGAGTTATGAGGACATCGCCGAAGCCATGAACTGCCCGATTGGCACCGTGCGTTCCCGGATCTTCCGGGCGCGGGAGGCGATTTCCCAGCGGGTCAAGCCCCTGCTGGCGAACCAGTCGGGCAAGCGCTGGTAGCGCGCACCGGTGACGAAGGACTGGCAGTATGCGAGACGTGATGAACGAGCCGCTGGACGAGAACGACAACGACAAGGCTTGGATTTCCGCCCTGGCCGACGGTCAGCTGCGGGGCCAGGCCCTGCAGCAGGGGCTGGAGACCCTCGCGCGCGACCCCGCCGCCCGCGAGGACTGGCTGGCCTACCACTTGATCGGCGATGTCCTGCGCGCGCCCGAGCTGGCCGGTGGCACGCCGCCCGGGGTCTTCCTGGAGCGCCTGTCGCAGCGCCTGTCCGCCGAACCCGCACCATCGGTGCCGCTGGCGCCTGACACATCTCGGTTACCCCCGGCCCCTGCGAGCGCGGAATTCCCGCCAGTGGCCACGATCCCCGAACGCGGCCCGGTGGCCAATGACGGCGTGTTCCGGTGGCGGCGGCTGGCGGCCGTCGCGTCGCTGGCCGTGGTCGTGGCCGGGGGCTGGCTGGCCTTTGACGCCTGGCGAGACCCGCAGCAGCCCCAGTGGGCCCGCGACGAGTCGGGTGGCCTGCTGCGCGACGCGCGCCTGGACGACCTGATCTTCGCGCACCGCCAGATCGGTGGCTCGAACGGCCTGCGCGCGCCTTCGGGCCTGCTGCACCGGGTGGCCTTCGAGCGACCGGCGCCGGGGCGCTGAGGGGCCATGGTCGGCGTCACTTCGCACCCATTGGCTCTCTCGGCTGCCCGTCGGGCGCTGACGGCCAGCCTGTCCGGCGTGCTGCTGGTGCTGGCCGGCCTGTCTGCGCCGGCGATCCGCGCCGCGGAGCCGGCGACGCCTGCCCGCAGCCTGGACGACTGGCTGGTTCGCATGCACGCGGCATCGCGCCAGAACAGTTTCATCGGGACCTTCGTGGTGACGTCGCCGGCTGGCGGGCTGGCCAGTGGTCGCATCTGGCACGCCAGCGAGGGCGGGTATCTGGCCGAGAAGATCGAATCGCTCACCGGCGCGCCGCACTCCACCCTGCGCCGCGGGGACGATGTCCTCACCCTGATGCCCGAGCAGCGGGTAGCTCGCCTGGAGCGGCGCACGTCGCCCGGGCGCTTCCCTGAGGTGCCGGCGGTACGCGAAGGCTCGCTCGCGGGCTTCTACGCCGTGCGCGAGGCCGGCACCGACCGGGTGGCCGGCTTCGAGGCGGACCGGGTGCTGATCGAAGCGCGTGACCGCTACCGCTACGGCTATCGCGTCTGGAGCGAGCGCAAGAGCGGTCTGGTCGTGAAGCTGCAGACCGTCGATGCCCAGGGCCAGGTGTTGGAGGAGGCTGCCTTCTCGCAGTTGCAGATCGGCGCGCCGCTGCGCCCGGGTCAGGTGGTGCGTTCGCTGTCGCCCCCGGGCGGCTGGCGGGTGGAACGCATCGCCAGCACCCCCACCACCGCCGACGCGCAGGGCTGGGACCTGCGCTCGCCGGTGCCGGGTTTCAAACCCGTCGGCTGCTACCAGCGCGCCGGCGGTACGGGCGGCGCAGACACCCTGCAGTGCGTGTTCTCCGACGGCCTGGCTTCGGTGTCCCTGTTCATCGAGCCCTACGACCGCCAGCGTCACGGCACGGCCCCGGCGCCCCAGGCTACTGGCGCCAGCCAGGCCCAGGCGCGGCGGCTGGCCGACGACTGGTGGCTCACGGCGGTGGGCGAGGTGCCCCCGGCCACCCTACGGGCATTCGCGCAGGCCCTTGAGCGTCGGCCTTAAGGCCCTATCTTCGGGGGATGACCTTTTGCGCCGCACAGCGCGCACCGTTTTGACGACCTGCCGACTCCCTGAGGTGAACATGTTTGCCATTGATTGGATCTCACGAACCCGCGCCTGGTGTGGCGCCCTGGCCGTGGCCTGCGCGGTGGGCCTGGCCGCGCCTGCGGCCCTCGCCCAGTCCGCGCCGCAGCGCGGCGTACCCGACTTCACCGAGCTCGTCGAGCAGGTGGGGCCCGCAGTCGTCAACATCCGCACCCTGGAGCGCGCCCGCACGGCACCCCAGGGCCCCGGTCTGGACGACGAGATGCAGGAGTTCTTCCGCCGTTTCTTCGGTCAACCCCTGCCGGGCGTGCCGCGCCAGCAGGGTCCGCGCAACCCGCAGTCCGAAGAGCCGCAGCCGCGCGGCGTGGGCTCGGGCTTCATCATCACCGCCGACGGCTTCGTGCTGACGAACGCCCACGTGGTGGACGGCGCCGAGCAGGTGCTGGTGACCCTGCCCGACAAGCGGGAGTTTCGCGCCCGCGTCGTGGGCACGCCCGACAAGCGCACCGACGTGGCCGTCCTCAAGATCGAGGCCACCGGCCTGCCCACGGTGCGCATTGGCGACGTGAACCGCCTGAAGGTGGGCGAATGGGTGATGGCCATCGGCTCGCCCTTCGGGCTGGAGAACACCGTGACCGCGGGCATCGTCAGCGCCAAGCAGCGCGACACGGGCGACTACCTGTCCTTCATCCAGACCGACGTGGCGATCAACCCCGGCAACTCGGGCGGACCCCTGATCAACCTGCGCGGCGAGGTGGTGGGCATCAACAGCCAGATCTACTCGCGCTCGGGCGGCTTCATGGGCATCTCCTTTGCGATCCCGATCGACGAGGCGATCCGGGTGGCCGACCAGCTGCGCGGGCCGACCGGGCGCGTGAGCCGCGGCCGCATTGGCGTGTCCATCGACCAGGTCACCAAGGACGTGGCCGAGTCCATCGGCCTGGGGCGTCCTCAGGGCGCGCTGGTGCGCAGCGTTGAGGCGGGCTCGCCGGCCGAGAAGGCGGGCGTGGAGGCTGGCGACATCATCCTGCGCTTCGAGGGCAAGGCCATCGAACGCGCGAGTGACCTGCCACGCCAGGTGGGCAACACCAAGCCGGGCACCCGCGCCAGCCTCACCGTGTTCCGCCGCGGCACGCAAAAGGAACTGTCCGTGACCGTGGCCGAGGTCGAGCCCGAGCGTCCCACCCGCCGCACTTCCGCCGCGCCCGAGTCCCGCCCACCGGCGGCCTCGCCCGCGGCGCAGTCGCTGGGGCTGGCCGTCTCCGAGCTGTCCGATACGCAGAAGAACGAGCTGAAGATCAAGGGCGGTGTGCGCATCGACTCGGCCACCGAGGCGGCGGGGCGGGCGGGTCTGCGCGAGGGCGACGTGATCGTGGCGATCGGCAACACCGAGGTGGCCAACCTGCGGGAGTTCGAGGCGGCCGTCGCGCGCGTGGACCGCAGCAAGCCGGTGCCGGTGCTGGTTCGACGCGGCGAACTGGCCACCTACGCACTGATCCGGCCTGCCACCCGCTGACCCGTCACGCGGGGGCCGCGGGGCGCAAGCCCCGCTCCACGCCGGATTCCCGACCCCTCGTGGGGGATATCGGCCCCCTGGGTCGGAAATTTTTTACGTTGTGTGCGGTTTTCTTTTTATGTGGGCGGGCGCTCACTCGCAGAGGCTCCATAAGGACTTTTCGATAGAATCAGGACCGTCTTTGCGCCGATAAGTGCATAACGCATCGGTCCAGGATCACCATGCGGGATGGCGCCAGGATAAACACTGCTCGTCCACAGATCGCCCACATGTTGTCCCCCTGAGCAGAAATCCAGCTTGTTGATAACCTGTGTATAAAAACCCTGTTGCGACCCTGCAACTCGCCCTTGGCGCGCCCGTCCGGCCTGTACGGACGGGGCTTTTTGCCTACAATGAAGCTCCAACTACCGCAGTTGCCATTGCTTGTTGGTTCAGGGCGCGTCGCATCTCGACGCGCCCTTTTTTCTTGCCTGCGGCCGTTTGAATTCAATCACTTAAGTCTTCCCGTTGATGAATCACATCAGAAACTTCTCGATCATTGCGCACATCGACCACGGCAAGTCGACCCTGGCCGACCGCCTGATCCAGCGCTGTGGCGGCCTGTCCGACCGCGAGATGGAGGCGCAGGTGCTCGACTCCATGGACCTGGAGAAGGAGCGTGGGATAACCATCAAGGCCCAGACCGCGGCGCTGCGCTACACCGCGCGTGACGGTCAGGTCTACAACCTCAATCTGATCGACACCCCGGGTCACGTCGACTTCTCCTACGAGGTCTCACGCTCGCTCTCGGCCTGCGAGGGCGCGCTGCTGGTGGTGGACGCCAGCCAGGGCGTGGAGGCGCAGACCGTCGCCAACTGCTACACCGCGCTGGACCTGGGCGTGGAGGTGCTGCCAGTCCTGAACAAGATGGACCTGCCGCAGGCCGATCCCGAGAACGCCAAGGCGGAAGTCGAGGACGTGATCGGCATCGACGCCTCCGAGGCGATCCCGTGTTCGGCCAAGACCGGCATGGGCATCGACGAGATCCTGGAGGCCATCGTGGCCAAGGTGCCGGCCCCCCGGGGCAACCCTGAGGGGCCTTTGCGGGCCATGATCATCGACAGCTGGTTCGACAGCTACGTGGGCGTGGTGATGCTGGTGCGGGTGGTGGACGGCCGCCTGGCCAAGGGCGAGCGCATCAAGCTGATGGCCACCGGCGCCACCTACAACGCCGACAACCTGGGCGTGTTCACCCCCGCCAACCAGCCGCGCGAGTCGCTCGAGGCGGGCGAGGTGGGCTACATCATTGCGGGCATCAAGGAACTGCAGGCGGCCAAGGTGGGCGACACCGTCACCCTGATCAAGTCGGGCAGCGGCGGCGCCGCCTTCACCGCCACCGAGGCGCTACCGGGCTTCAAGGAGATCCAGCCCCAGGTGTTTGCGGGCCTGTACCCGACCGAGGCCAACCAGTACGACTCGCTGCGAGACAGCCTGGAGAAGCTCAAACTGAACGACGCCTCGCTGCATTACGAGCCCGAGGTAAGCCAGGCCCTAGGCTTTGGCTTTCGCTGCGGCTTCCTGGGCCTGCTGCACATGGAGATCGTGCAGGAGCGCCTGGAGCGGGAGTTCGACCAGGACCTGATCACGACCGCGCCCAGCGTGGTCTACCAGGTGGTCAAGGCCGACGGCGAGGTGGTGATGGTGGAAAACCCGGCCAAGATGCCCGATCAGGGCCGGCTCGAGGAGATCCGCGAACCCATCGTCACCGTCCACCTTTACATGCCCCAGGAGTACGTGGGCCCGGTGATGACGCTGGCCAACCAGAAGCGCGGTGTGCAGATCAACATGGCCTATCACGGCCGCCAGGTGATGCTGACCTACGAGCTGCCCCTGGGCGAGATCGTGCTGGACTTCTTCGACAAGCTCAAATCGGTCAGCCGCGGCTACGCCTCGATGGACTACGAGTTCAAGGAGTACCGCGCCTCCGATGTGGTCAAGGTCGACATCCTGCTCAATGGCGAGAAGGTCGACGCGCTGTCCATCATCGTGCACCGCACCCAGGCCCAGTACCGGGGGCGGGCGGTGGTGGCCAAGATGCGCGAGATCATCAGCCGCCAGATGTTCGATGTGGCGATCCAGGCGGCCATTGGTGCCAACGTGATCGCACGCGAAACCATCAAGGCCTTGCGCAAGAACGTGCTGGCAAAATGCTACGGCGGCGACATCAGCCGCAAACGCAAGTTGCTCGAGAAACAGAAGGCAGGCAAGAAACGCATGAAGCAGATCGGATCGGTCGAAGTTCCTCAGGAGGCATTCCTGGCCATCCTGCAGGTGGAGGAGTGATGCAGACCTTCACCAGCGCGGTACTCGCCGCCTTTGTCGGTTATGCCGGCGCCTGGTACTTCGGCCTGATCGAGGGCAATTTCGCCCTGCTGCTCTTTCTGGCCACGGTTGTCTCAGGCATCTACTGGCTGGCCGAGCGGTTCTGGTTCCTGCCCCGCCGCCGCGAGGCCGCCCAGGCCATGCAAGCCCAGGCCGAACAGCGTCAGGCCGCCCTGGCTGCCCAGGGCATCACCCAGACCGACAGCGTGGACCTGGCCGCCGCACGTGAACGCATCCTGGCCCAGCCCTGGTGGCTGGACTGGACCGCCGGTCTCTTCCCGGTGATCCTGGTGGTGTTCCTGCTGCGGTCCTTCCTGTTCGAGCCGTTCAAGATTCCGTCGGGCTCCATGATCCCCACCCTGCTCGTGGGCGACCTGATCCTCGTCAACAAGTACACCTACGGCGTGCGCCTGCCGGTGATCAACGCCAAGGTTACCGAGGGCAGCCCGCCCCAGCGCGGGGACGTGATGGTGTTTCGCTATCCGCCACGCCCTAGCCTGGACTACATCAAACGCGTGATAGGTGTGCCTGGCGACGAGGTGGCCTATCTGAACAAGCGCCTCACGGTCAACGGACAGCCGGTGGCCACCCAGGCCCTGCCGGATTTCTTCGACAAGGACGCGATGCGCTACTCCAAGCAGTTCGAGGAGACGCTGGGCGCCAGGCGCCACCGCCTCCTGAACGACGACGACCGTCCGGCCTTCATCCCCGGTACCGAGGACTTCCCCTTCAAGGACCAGTGCCGCTACTCTGTCGAAGGCGTCACCTGCAAGGTGCCGGCCGGCCACTATTTCGTGATGGGCGACAACCGCGATAATTCTCTGGATTCGCGGTTCTGGGGCTTCGTTCCCGACCGCAATATCGTCGGCAAGGCCTTCTTCGTGTGGATGAATTTTGGCGACCTCAAGCGCATTGGCAGTTTCGATTGAGCCGTCTGCGGGCAGGTGCGGAGGCCGGGCATGACCCCCGCCGCCCTGGCCGCCTTGCAGCAGCGGCTGCAGCACACGTTCACCGAGCCCCGTCTGCTGGTGCAGGCGCTGACCCATCGCAGTTTTTCCTCCGAGCACAACGAGCGGCTCGAATTCCTGGGTGATTCCGTCCTGAACCTCGCGGTGGCCGGTCTGCTCTACGAGCGCCTGGCCGATCAGCCCGAGGGCGACCTCTCGCGCGTGCGCGCCAACCTCGTCAAGCAGGACACCCTGCATCCCCTGGCGGTGTCGCTGGGCCTGTCCGAGGTGCTGCGCCTGGGGGAGGGCGAGGCCCGCTCGGGCGGCGCAAAGCGCCCCTCCATCCTCGCCGACGCCCTGGAGGCCGTGATCGGCGCGGTGTACCTGGACGCTGGCTTTGCGGCCGCACAAGCCCTGGTGCAGCGCCTGTTTCAGGAGGTCGAGATCAAGCCGCAGATGCTGGCGGCCGCCAAAGACCCCAAGACCGAGCTGCAGGAGTGGCTGCAGGGCCGGCGCATGCGGCTGCCGGTGTACCGCGTGGCGGCCACGCTGGGTGCAGCGCACAAGCAGACCTTCGAGGTCGAGTGCGAGATCCCTGACCTGGGCAAGGCCGAACGCGGCATCGGCGCCTCGCGCCGCGCC
>CAZUKC010000019.1:0-13604 GCA_964620375.1 uncultured Ramlibacter sp.
TGCCCTCATAGATCATGTTGATGCGGTTGTCGCGCACGAACTGCTCCATGCCCCATTCCTTGATGAAGCCGTGGCCGCCGAACACCTGCAGGCAGGCGTTGGTCGCGATGTGGCCGTTGTCGGTGATGAAGGCCTTCACGATGGGCGTGAGCAGGGCCACGAGCTCGGCGCTGTCCTTGCGCACCTTCTCGTCGGGGTGATTCAGCTCCCGGTCAATCAGCAGGGCGCAGTAAAGATTCAGCGCGCGCCCGCCCTCGGCATAGGCCTTGGCGGTCAGGAGCATCTTGCGCACGTCGGGGTGTACGAGGATGGAATCGGCCGGTTTGTCCTTGTGCTTGGGACCCGTGAGGCTGCGCGATTGGATGCGGTCCTTGGCATAGGCCAGCGCGTTCTGGAAGGCGACTTCCGTCAGGCCCAGGGACTGCATGCCTACCCCAATGCGGGCCGCGTTCATCATCACGAACATCGCCTGCAGACCCTTGTTCGGCTGACCCACCATCGTGCCGACCGCGCCATCGAGCACCATCTGGCAGGTGGCGTTGCCGTGGATGCCCATCTTGTGCTCCAGGCCTCCGCAGTAGATGCCGTTGCGCTTGCCGAGCGACCCGTCCGCGTTCACCAGGTACTTCGGCACGATGAACAGGCTGATGCCCTTGCTGCCCGCAGGCGCATCGGGCAGGCGGGCCAGAACGAGGTGCACGATGTTCGGCACGAAGTCGTGCTCGCCCGCGGAGATGAAGATCTTCTGGCCCGTGAGGCGATACGTGCCATCGGGCTGGGGGTCGGCCTTGGTACGCAGCATCCCCAGGTCGGTGCCGCAGTGCGGCTCGGTCAGGCACATGGTGCCAGTCCACTCGCCCGAGGTGAGCTTGGGCAGGTACATGGCCTTTTGTTCGTCGGTACCGTGCGCGTGCAGGCACTCGTAGGCGCCGTGCGTCAAGCCCGGGTACATGGTCCAGGCCTGGTTGGCGCTATTGAGCATCTCGTAGAAGCACTGGTTCACCACGATCGGCAGGCCCTGACCGCCATAGGCCGGATCGGCCGACAGCGCGGGCCACCCGCCTTGGACGTACTGGTCAAAGGCCGCCTTGAAGCCGGTGGGCGTGGTGACCTCGTGGGTCTCTCGGTTCAGGGTGCAACCTTCGGTGTCGCCGCTGATGTTCAGGGGCAGGATCACCTCACTGGCGAACTTGCCGCCCTCTTCCAGGATGGCGTTGATGGTGTCGGCATCGACGTCCTGATGCCGGGGCATGGCGCGGTACTCGTCGGCGACGCGCAGCACTTCATGCATCACGAACTGCATGTCTCGCAAAGGCGGGGTGTAGGTGGGCATGGTGTCAAAGGCTCCTGAAGGTCGATGAAATCAGTGAAGTGAAAAAGGGCCATGTGGCGTCAGCGTGCCGGCGCGACGGGCGGTCCGGCCAGGACGTTGCCCAGGATGCGCTCGAAGCCGGCCTGCGCGCGTGCGATGGCGCCCGGGCTTCGAAGTAGGCGGGCCTCGTAATGCAAGGCCAGGATCAGGCCGTGGATCTCGAACAGCACCTGGTCCTCGGCCACGTCGGCGCGCAGATGGCCTTCCTCGCGCGCCTGCGCGATGGTGCGGCGCAGGGCCGCCAGCCACAGCTGCACGGACTGCACCAGGGCATCGCGCACCGGGCCGGGCCGGTCGTCGAATTCGACCGCGCCGCTGATGTAGAGGCACCCCGAGTCGAGTTCGACCGAGGTGCGCTTCATCCAGTTCGCGAACAGGGCCCGCAGGCGCGGCAGGCCGCGCGGGGCCTGCATCGCGGGGTAAAACACCTCGTCTTCGAAGCGTCGGTGGTATTCGCGGATCACGCAGATCTGCAGCTCCTCGCGCGAACCGAAGTGGGCGAAGACGCCGGACTTGCTCATACGGGCGGCGTCGGCCAGGTCCCCGATGGACAGCCCCTCCAGACCAACCTGGTGCGCCAGCGCCAGGGCCACGTCCAGGATGGCCGCCCGGGTCTGCTGCCCCTTGGGCAAGGACCGGGCAGGCTTGGCAGGCGTTTCGGACGTAGGCATCGGCAGCATCTGAAATCGAACGATCGTTCTATTTTGCAAGAAAAAAGAGCCCGCCGGGCATGGGCGGGCTCCGCGTGGGGCTTTTGGGACGCGGGTTTCAGCGCTTGAAAGCCACGACCTCCTGGCGCTGCTCGCCCAGGCCCTGGATGCCCAGGGTCATGACGTCGCCCTTCTTCAGGAAACGCTGGGGCTTCATGCCCATGCCGACACCGGGCGGCGTGCCGGTGGTGATGATGTCGCCCGGCATCAGGGTCATGAACTCGCTGACATAGCTCACGATCTTGGCCACGTCGAAGATCATGGTGCGGGTGTTGCCGGTCTGCACGCGCTGCCCATTGAGGTCCAGCCACATGTCCAGGCGCTGCACGTTGGCGATTTCGTCGGCCGTGACCAGCCAGGGGCCGACCGGGCCGAAGGTGTCGCAGCCCTTGCCCTTGTCCCACTGCGGGCCGCGCTCGAGCTGGTATTCACGTTCGCTCACGTCGTTGACCACGCAGTAGCCGGCCACATGCGAGAGGGCGTCCTTGCGGGTGACGTAGCGGGCACGGGTGCCGATCACCACACCCAGTTCCACCTCCCAGTCGCTCTTGACCGAGCCCTTGGGCAGCATGACCGGGTCGTTCGGGCCCTGCAGGCAGGTGGTGGCCTTCATGAACACGATCGGCTCCTTGGGGATGGGGGCGCCGGATTCAGCGGCATGGTCGGCGTAGTTCAGGCCGATGGCGATGAACTTGCCCACCTGCCCCACGGGGCAGCCGAAGCGAGGCTTGCCCCGCACCAGGGGCAGCTTGGCCGGGTTGACCTTGCGCAGTTTGGCCAAGCCGGTGCTGCCCAGTTGCTCGGGACCGATATCGGCCACGACCCCGGAGAGGTCACGCAGTTTCCCGTCGGCGTCGATCAGGCCCGGTTTTTCCTTGCCGGGGTTGCCATAGCGAACCAGTTTCATCGTTGTCTTCTTTCGTCTCTCTCGTGGTGAGGCCTCAGGGGCCGGGGCTTGTGCGCCTCGCACGGGGCCAGGCGCCACAGGGGGAATCAGAGCATGCGCGCAAGGCTGTCCTCGAGGTGCTCGGACGGCAGGCGCTTGAAGCCAGAACGCGCGAAGCGCTGCAGGCGTCCGACCACGAAGGCCGTGAGCAGGGAGGCGCGGACCTGCGCATCGACCGTGGGCATGGCCGAAGCCGCCGCGTCCTGGCGCAGACACTGCTTCAGGGTGGACTCGATCCGGTCGAAGAACTGGTTCATCCGCTGCTGCAGGCGCTCGTGCTCGAAGACCAAGGCGTCGCCGACCATCACGCGGGTCATGCCCGGGTTGCGCTCGGCGAACTGCACCAGCAGGGTGACGATCGCCGCGGCCTGCCGCACCGGCTCGCCAGCCTGCCGCTCCTGGATCTGGTTCACCAGGGTGAACACGCTCTGCTCGATGAACTCGATCAGGCCTTCGAACATCTGGGCCTTGCTCGCGAAATGGCGGTACAGCGCAGCCTCGCTCACCGCCAGGCGCGCCGCCAGGGCGGCGGTGGTGATGCGCTCGGCGCCGGGCTGCTCCAGCATCGTGGCCAGCGCCTGCAAGATCTGCACGCGACGCTCGCCGGGCTTGGGACGCTTGCGGGCCGGCGCGCCCGGCGCGGCGGATTCGGTGGCGTCAGGGGTATCGGCCTGGGGGGTCGGATCGGCGTCGGGCATGAGGGGCTGAAAAGTGTTTCAGGATTCTCGCACAGCCGCGCCCCTCGGCCGGATTGAGAAAGTACGCGCTCACGTGCGGCGCAGCTCCGCCCCCGTCTCATCTCCTGGCCGGGCACCTGCGCCGGGCAACCACAGCGTGACCCGCAGCCCGCGCCCGCCCGTACCCGACTCGAGCTGCAGGTGGCTGTGGTGGACGCGGGCGATCTCCTGGGCAATGGCCAGGCCCAGACCATTGCCTTCGCCCTGGGTGCCGGGCACACGGTAGAAGCGGTCGAACAGGTGCGGCAAGTCCTCGGGCGCGACGCCGCGTCCGTCGTCCTCCACCTCGAGAAAAGCGCCGCGCTCGGCCGGCCCGCAGCGGATGGTGACCGTACGGCCCTCGGGCGTGTACTTGACCGCGTTGTCCACCAGGTTGGACAGCAGCTCGCGCAGCAGCCACTCATAACCCGGCACCGCAGCGGGCTCGGCCTCCAGGCCCAGGTCAATCCGCTTGGCGGAGGCGGCGTCCAGAAACGACTCCAACAGAGATTCGCACAGCGGCTTGAGCTCGACCCGCTCCATCGGCTGCGCGGTCATGCTGCGGGCATCGGCACGCGACAGGGCCAGCAACTGGTTCGCCAGCTGCGAGGTGCGGCGAGTGGCGCTGCGCAGCTTCTCGATCTGCTCGACCGGAACAAGCATCGTGCCACGCCCCCCGGGCGGCGAGGCTTCCACCTGGGCCTGCAGGCCGGCCAGCGGCGTGCGCAGCTGGTGCGCCGCGTCCGCAATGAAACGGCGCTGTCCCTCGGCCTGTGCATCAACCAGCCCGAAGAGGCGGTTCAGGGCCGCCACCAGCGGCCGCACCTCGCGCGGCGAGGCCAGCAGGTCGATGGCGCTGAGGTCCTGGGGCGATCGCCGCTCGACCACCTCGGTGAGCTCAAGCAAGGGCCGCAGGGCGCGATCGACCGCCCAGTGCACCGCCACGGCCGCCGCCGCAACGATCACCAGGTGGGGCAGCAGCACCTTCAGCAGGATGGCGCGAGCCCACCGCTGCTGCGGGTTGGACGCGTCGGCCAGGGTGACGGAAAGCTCGCCAAGCGCCGACGGATGGCGCTGGCGCAGGATGCGCCAGGTCATGCCCTGGTGCTCGTCGCGGTCGAACTGCGGCAGCGGCGAGGCGGTGCCGGCCAGCCATTCCTCGCCGTGCAGCAGCCGGCCCTGGGCGTCGGTGATGGCATAGGCCGCGGTACCCGGCCGCGCTGCCAGGAACTGCTCGACCTCTGGAGCCAGCATCAGGAGGGTTCGGCCCTGAGCCTCCTCAGCGGCAGGAATCACCGAGTCGGCCATCAAAGGCTGCAGCTTGAGCAGCTGCTGGTCCTGCAGCTCGGTCCCGCTGCCTGCCGCCTGGTACTCCAGCCAGGCGCTGGTGAGCGCCAGCAGCAGCAGCGGCCCGAGGATCAGCACCAGCAGGCGCCGGCGCAGGCCCGAGAGCATGTGTCCGTCCTCGACCGGCGGGGCGTCGCTGCCGGGAGCGTCGCCCGGCGCGGGTGCGGCCGGGGGCGTCAGCGGCGCCAGGCTCACGCGGCCGCGGCGCTGTCTTGCATTTCCAGACGGTAGCCGAAGCCGCGGATGGAACGCAGCGCGACCCCGTACGGTTCGAGCTTGCCGCGCAGACGCGAGATGTAGACCTCGACCGCGTTGGGGGTGATCTCCTTGTCCCACCCGGTGAGCGCCTGCAGCAGCTTGTCCTTGCTGGCCGGCTTGGGCGCGTTGAGCAGCAGGTACTCCATCACGGTCCATTCACGCGGTCCGAGCTCGATGGGGGTGAACTGCTCCTGGTGGCGGATGCCGGCGCGTCGGGTCGCGGTGTCCAGCTCGAGCGGGCCGAAGGAGAGCACCGAGGACGTGGCCGCCTGCGACCGCCGCAGCAGGGCCCGCAGGCGCGCCAGCAGCTCGGGCAGCTCGAAAGGCTTGATCATGTAGTCGTCGGCGCCGAGGTCCAGCCCGCGCACCCGATCGTTCAGGCCGTCCCGGGCGGTCAGGATCAGCACCGGCATCGCGGCGCTGGCCATGTCCGGCCGCCGCAGCCGTCGGGTCAGGTCCAGGCCGTCCATCCGAGGCAGGCCGATGTCGATGATGGCCGCATCGAAGGTCTCGGTGCGCAGCACCTCTTCAGCGCGCTCTCCGCTGCCCACCCAGTCGACCGCGTAACCGGCGTCGGTAAGGCCCAGCTTGATGCCGCTGGCGACCATCAGGTCGTCTTCTACGAGCAAAAGTCGCATGGCATATCCATCCTTTAGCACGACGGTAGCACATGATGTGCTACAAAAGAAGTACTTTGAAGGAAGGATCCCGCCGGGCCTGCGCTGAGGCGGGCGCTCAGGCCGCCGCTCAGTGCGAGCGGATCATGGTGCCAAAGGCCTGGTCTGTGAGGATTTCCAGCAGCAAGGCGTGCGGCACCCGGCCATCGATGATGTGCACGGAGTTGACGCCGCTGCGGGCGGCATCGAGCGCGCCCGCGATCTTGGGCAGCATGCCCCCGGAGATGGTGCCGTCGGTCACCAGCTCGTCGATGCGCCTCATGCTCAGCTCAGTCAGCAGCTGACCCTGTTTGTCCAGCACGCCGGGGATGTTGGTCAGCATCAGCAGCTTCTCGGCCTTCAGGACCGTGGCCAGCTTGGCCGCCACCACGTCGGCGTTGATGTTGTAGCTCTCGTTGGCGTCGCCGAAACCGATGGGGCTGACCACGGGAATGAACTGGTCGTCTTGCAGGGCCTGCACGACCGAGGGATCGATGCCCACGATGTCGCCGACCTGACCGATGTCGTGTTCCTTGGCCGGGTCTTCCAGGTCGACCATGCGCAGCTTGCGCGCCCGTATCAGGCCACCATCACGCCCGGTCAGGCCCACCGCCTTGCCGCCGGCCTGGTTGATCAGGCCCACGATGTCTTGCTGCACCTCGCCGGCCAGCACCCACTCGACGACTTCCATGGTCTCGGCGTCGGTCACACGCATGCCCTGGACGAATTCGCCTTTCTTGCCCAGGCGCTTGAGGGCCGTCTCGATCTGCGGGCCGCCGCCGTGAACGACCACGGGGTTCATGCCCACCAGCTTCAGGAGCACCACGTCCTCGGCAAAGGCCTTCTGCAGGCCCGGATCGGTCATGGCGTTGCCGCCGTACTTGATCACCAGCGTCTTGCCGTGGAACTTACGGATGTAGGGCAGGGCCTGGGCCAGGATGTCGGCCTTGACGGTGGGGGCGAGCGGAGTCGTGGCGGAAGACATGTCGGATGGGAAATCAGGGTGCGACAAATTGTGCCCGAAAGGGCCGCGCTGCCCGCCTAGCCGCGCAGCCAGCGCGGGACCTTGAAACGCACGATGCCGACATAGGCCAGAACGTAGCTGGCGACGAACAATCCGCAAAACACCATGAGCGTGACGGTGTCGCGCCAGAACACCACCGCAGGCCAGGCCGCGAGCAGGGCCAGAACCCACAGGTAGGGCGTGGTGCGGTTGTTGCGGGCGAGCAGGCGGCGGGCGGGGTCCGGGTGCGGGATGGGCCGGACGATGCGGCGATAGATCAGCTGGTGAAAGTGCAAGGCATCGGGTGCACCAGGCGACTGGCCGCGCGCGAGCTTGCGGTAGATCGAGAACAGCGTTTCCCAGACCGGGTAGATCAGGAGCAGCGCCGGGAACCAGGGCGAGACCTGCTCGTGACGCTGCACCAGCTGGATCGAGGCCACCGCGATGACCGCCCCCCACAGGTAGGCGCCGCCGTCCCCGGCAAAGATCAGGCCGCGCGGGTAATTCCACAGCAGGAAGCCCAGGGTTGCGCCCGCGGCGACGAGCACCAGGGCCATGAGCTCCAGGTCGCCGACCTGCCACGCCACCCAGGCAATCGCCAGGCAACAGATCAGGGCGACGGTGGCAGCCAGTCCGTTGTAACCGTCGATCAGGTTGAAGGCATTGGGCAGCCCCGCCACGGCGACGATCGCCAGCAGTGTCCCGAGCCAGGGGGCTGCAGCCCAAAGCGGCTCGAGCACGTCCAGATCCAAGGGGCCGATGTGCAGGTCCAGGAGGATCACCGCAGCGACGCCGGCCAGCCCAGTCAGGAGCATGCGCCAGCGGGCCGCCACGCGGTGCGTGATGTCTTCGGCCAGCCCGGCCCCTGCGGCGATCAGCATCGTGAGCCCCCAGCCGAGGACCTGCGTCCCGCTGAGGGGCGCCGCCGATGCGCTGATCGTCAGGCCCCAGCCCCACCCCACCGCGCAGCCCAGCATCATGGCGGCGCCACCCAGGCGAGGCACATGGCCCGCGTGGAAACGCTGCGGCATGTCCAGGCGGTAGCGGTGCGCGATGGCCCCGCCGAGACGCCGCAGCACGATGCACGCCAGCGCGGCGATGATCGTACTCACAATGATCAGGGTCAGCATGTGCTTGACTCTACCGCAATGAGCGCCCCGTCAACGCAGCGCGGGCTGGATCTCGGCCAGCATGCGGTCTACGCCCACGCGCCAGTCAGGCAGGGCCAGGCTGAAGGCCCCGCGCAGGGCGGCGGTGTCCAGACGCGAGTTGGCCGGTCGTCGCGCGGGGGTCGGGTAAGCGCTGGTGGGCACGGCCTCGACGCGGTCTGGGCTGACCCGCAAGGTCAGGCCCTGCGCCTGGGCCTGCGTCAGGACGTGGCGCGCGTACCCGTGCCAGGTGGTCTCGCCACCGGCGGCCGCGTGGTAGAGGCCCGCCAGCGCGGGTCGGTCCAGCGCCGCACGCACGGCGTGCGCAGTGACGTCTGCCAGCAGCTCAGCGCCGGTCGGTGCGCCGAACTGGTCATCGACGACCGACAGGCGGTCCTTTTCCTGTGCGAGGCGCAACATGGTCCGGGCGAAGTTGCCACCCCGCGCGCCATAGACCCAGCTGGTTCGCAGCACCAGATGGCGCGGGCACGCCTGCATCACACGCTGCTCGCCCTCGAGCTTGGTGGCGCCGTAGACACTCAGGGGGCGGGTCGGGTCGCTCTCGCGCCAAGGCGCGACGCCGCTGCCGTCAAACACGTAGTCGGTGGAGAACTGCACGATCCACGCGCCACAGGCCTGGGCCGCCTGCGCCAGTACGCCCGGTGCGACGGCGTTGACGGTGTGGGCGGCCTCGCGGTCGGACTCGGCCCGGTCGACAGCGGTATACGCGGCGGCGTTGACGATGACGTCAGGGCGCACCGTGCGTACGGTCTCGGCCAGTCGTTCGGGCTGCAGGAAATCGGCAGGCAGATGGGCTTCACGCGATCCGAGGGCCACCAGTTCGCCCAGGGGCGCCAGACTGCGTTGCAGCTCCCAGCCGACCTGGCCGTTCTTCCCGAACAGAAGGATCTTCATAGGGTGGCGGGGTCATCCGCGTATTGCTTGCGCACCCACTCGCGGTAGGCCCCGCTTTGCACCCGCTGCACCCATTGCGGGTGATCGAGGTACCACTGCACCGTCTTGCGGATGCCGGTCTCGAAGGTCTCGGCCGGCTTCCATCCCAGCTCGCGTTCGATCTTGCGGGCATCGATGGCGTAGCGGCGGTCGTGACCGGGGCGGTCTTTCACGAAAGTGATCTGGCTGGCGTAGGACGCACCATCCGCACGTGGGCGCAGGGTGTCGAGCAAGGCGCATACCGTCTGCACGATCTCGAGGTTGGGCTTTTCGTTCCAGCCGCCGACGTTGTAGGTGTCGCCCAGGCGCCCTGCCTCCAGCACGCGCCGGATGGCGCTGCAATGGTCCTTGACGTACAGCCAGTCACGCACCTGCAGGCCGTCGCCATAAACAGGCAAGGGCTTGCCCGCCAGGGCGTTGACGATCATCAGCGGGATCAGCTTCTCGGGGAAGTGGAACGGCCCGTAGTTGTTCGAGCAGTTGGTGGTGAGGACCGGCAGGCCGTACGTGTGGTGCCAGGCCCGCACCAGATGGTCGCTGGCGGCCTTGCTCGCCGAATAGGGGCTGTTCGGTTCGTAGCGGTGCGACTCGGTGAAGGCTGGGTCCGAGGGTGCGAGGGTGCCGTACACCTCGTCGGTCGACACATGCAGGAAACGGAACGCCTCGCGCTCCGCCGGGGGCAGCGACTCCCAGTGGGCGCGTACGGACTCGAGCAGGCGGAAGGTGCCCACGACATTGGTCTGGATGAAGTCGCCCGGGCCATGGATGGAGCGGTCCACATGGGATTCGGCCGCGAAATTGAGCACCGCACGCGGACGGTACTGCGCCAGCAGGCGCTGCAGCAGCGGGGTGTCGCCGATGTCGCCCTGGACGAAGACATGGCGTGCGTCGCCGTCGAGCGCTGCGAGATTCTCGCGGTTGCCCGCGTACGTGAGCTTGTCGAGCGTGAGGACGGGCTCGGCGCACTGAGCCAACCAGTCCAAAACGAAATTGGCACCGATGAAACCGGCGCCGCCGGTGACGAGAATCATGGGGGAAATTATCGCATCCGCCCTTGATGCAAAGTTAACATTGCGCGCATGTCCGACCTCCAAGCCACCTTCGAAGCCGCCGTTGCCGACTCGCGCGAACTGACGCAGCGTCCCGACAACGCCACCCTCCTGAAGATCTATGCCCTGTACAAGCAGGCCACCGTCGGCGATGCCGAGGGCGAGCGGCCCGGCTTCTCGGACATGGTAGGGCGCGCCAAGTGGGACGCCTGGAATGGTCTCAAGGGCACGGCATCCGCAGACGCCATGCAGCAGTACATCGACCTGATCGCCTCGCTGTCCTGAGGACGGCGGCGCGGGCGTCAGGCGCCCCCGGGCGGTTTGGCCAGCAGATCGTCGAGGTTCTTTGAGACCTCCTGCTCGATCCGGTCCTTGAAGGCCCCCAGCAGGAAACCCAGCTTGGCATCCAGCTCGAAGCGGTCGCCCGCCACGCGCAGCTCGCCGCTCACGCCGCTGCGGGTGAAGGCAATACGGTCCATGGCCTCGCCCGGGTGGTAGGTGCAGGCCATGTGCAGCTGCTCCTGGGCACTGCGAACCCAGTCCTGGGCGATCTTGCGGGCTTGCGGCAAGCCCAGGTCGTGGTCACGGCGTATGCGCAGGTCGGGCACGTGCGAGTTCTTTCAGGAGGGGCTCACGTTGCGGGCGGGGTAGGTCACCCAGCTGTCGGACCGCATCATAGAACCGCCGCCAGTCGCGCCCCTCACGCTCGAACAGGGCCTCGAAGGCGGGTACCCATTCGTCGTAGGCCGCTTCGGCGCCGAAGGTCGCGTTGTTGGCCTGTTCCACCCACCGGTCGGTCGAACGCCAGCGGGCCGGATCGCCCGCCCAGGAGGCCCGCAGGCCTGCATAGCGCGCACGGAAGTCCTGCAGGATCGCCTGCTTGCGCGCCAGCAGGGCCTCGGTGTCCGGCGCAGACGCGGAGCCTTCGGCATAAGCCGCCGCCAGCTGCACACGGGTCGCACGGGTCAGCGCCTGAAACTGCTCGTGCCGCGCCCGGGCCTGTGCGTAGGCGCGCCGCGCCGCGTCATCGGCTTCTGCCTGCAGCCACTGCTGCACGCCCAGGCGCTCGACGGCGGTCGCGAAAGACTCGTTGAACGTGGTGTCGTCCTTCACGTAAACCACCTGGTGCGCGAGCTCGTGGAAGATCAGTCGGGCCAGCTCGCCCTCAGGGTAGTGAATGAAGGTGTTCAGGAGCGGGTCGCCACCCGCCCAGTTCATCCACCCCAGGGTGGAATAGGCCGGTACCGGATAGACCGCCACGTCCAGGCCCTGCGCGCGCAGGGCAGCGGCCTCGGCCTGGGCCCGCGCCTCGTCGTAGTAACCCCGGTAGCCCACGCAGCCCGCCACCGGAAAGCACCAGGTGCGCAGCGTCAGGGACAGGGGCGGGGCCGCCACCACGTTCCACAGTACGGCGCTTCGGCGCAGGTCGGCGTAGCGGGTGTAGCTGGGGTTGTCTGGCAGGTGCAGCTCGCGACTGGCGAAGACACGCAGGCGCTGCGCCGTCTGCAGCTGGCGTTTGAGGCGATCGTCCGTCTGCGGATCCTCCAACCAGTCCGACACGGGTCGGGCCGCGTGCATCACCCGCACATGGCCACTGGCCGACTGCCAGTAGTAGCCCAGGTTCGCGCAGCCAGCCAGGCCCAGCGCCGTGACCCCCGCGAGCGCAGCGAGCGCGCCCCTGACCCCGAGATGCCGGCTCACAGGGCTTGCACGTCGACCAGGCAGTCGTAGAACACCGGGCCGCGTCCGAGGTCGGTGAGCTTCTGGCTGGTCAGCTCGTTGACATTGGTGCCCCGCAGGCCCAGCTTGCGCCACCAGATGCCCAGTCCGTTGACCACGCCCGGTCGGGCCCGCGCCGAAATGACGGCCTTGCAGTGGTAGTCGCCGCGGTCGTTGAAGACGCGCACCACGGCGCCCGAGGTGATGCCGCGCGCGGCCGCATCCTGCGCGCTGATCTCCAGCACGGGCTCGCCCTCGATGTCACGCAGACTCTTGACGTTGACGAAGCTGGAGTTCAGGAAGTGGCGCGCGGGCGGCGAGATCATGGCCAGCGGGTAACGCGCATCGCTGCCCGGGGTCTCGTGGTTCGGCAGGTGGTCGGGCAGACCGTCGAGGCCCTGGCGCGCCAGACGCTCACTGAAAAACTCGCAGCGGCCCGAGGGGGTGGAAAAACCGCCCTGCGCGTAGGGCGCCTCGGGCACAGGCAGGGGCACGAAGCCGTCGGCCAGCAGCCGCTCGAAGTCGATCGCGTCGCCGAAGGCGGCGCGGCACAGGCTCAGGTCGTCCTGCGCGAAGCACGGGTCGGTATATCCCATGTGCGCCGCCAGGCGGCGGAAGATCTCGGTGTTGGGCAAGGCCTGCCCGAGGGGCGCGATGGCGGGACGATTGAGTAGGACGTCGGTGTGACCGTAGGCGGCGTGGATGTCCCAGTGCTCCAGTTGGGTGGTGGCAGGCAGCACGTAATCGGCGTGATCGGCGGTGTCGGTGCGGAAATGCTCCAGGACCACGGTGAAGAGGTCTTCGCGCGCGAAGCCCTGCACGACCCGACCTGATTCCGGCGCCACCGCCACGGGGTTGCTGTTGTAGACGACGAGGGCCTCGATGCACGGGCCGAACTCGGGCGATGCCGGCCGCAGCAGGTCGTCGCCAATGGTGCTCATGTTCAGGGTGCGCGGGCAGCGGTCCACCAGCAGGTCAGGACGCTGCAGGGCGTCGCGGCGCACCGGAAAGCGCCCGGAGTTCGACAGCAACAGTCCCCCGGCGCGATGCCGCCACGCACCCGTGAGCGCGGGCAGGCAGGCAATGGCGCGGGCCGCGTTGCCTCCGCCGCGCACGCGCTGCATGCCGTAGTTCAGGCGGATCGCTGCGGGTTTCGTGGTGCCAAAGGCGCGGGCCAGCGCGCGGATCTGCGCCTCGGGTACGCCACAGACGGCGGCTGCGCGCTCGGGCGGCCATTGCAGGGCCCGCTCGCGCAGAGCCTCCCAGCCCAGGGTGTGGCGAGCAATGTAGTCGTGGTCCAGCCAGTCGTTGACCACCAGCTCGTGCATCAGCGACAGGGCCAGGGCAGCGTCGGTACCCGGTTGCAGTTGGAGGTGTTCATCGCATTTCTCGGCGGTCTCGGTGCGCCGCGGGTCGATGCACACGAGCCGGGCGCCGTCGCGGCGGGCCTGCTGGGCGAGGCGCCAGAAATGCAGGTTGCTGGCGATGGAATTGCTGCCCCAGATCAGGATGAGGCGGGATTCGGCGAAGTACTCCACGCGCATGCCCACCTTGCCGCCCAGGGTGTGCACCAGGGCCTCGCCCCCGGCCGCCGAACAGATGGTGCGATCGAGCCGCGAAGCGCCCAGGCGGTGGAAAAATCGCGCCGCCATCGATTCCCCCTGCACCAGCCCCATGGTGCCGGCATAGCTGTAAGGCAGGATGGCCTGCGGATCGCGCGCGGCGA
>CAZUKC010000020.1:0-13257 GCA_964620375.1 uncultured Ramlibacter sp.
TGCGTTCTTCCACCGTCATGGTGGGCGCCCCGCCGGTGGTGAGGTTGATGACCGCGTCGCAGCGCGCCTTGATGTCGCCGACGAATTCGCGAAACACGGCGGGCGACTGCGTGGGTCGTCCATCCTTCGGGTCGCGCGCGTGCAGGTGCACGATTGCGGCGCCCGCCTCGCAGGCGCCGACCGCGTCGTCGGCAATCTGTTGCGGCGTCACCGGCAGGTGCGGTGACATCGAGGGCGTGTGGATCGAGCCGGTGACAGCGCAGGTGATGATGACTTTGCGAGCGGGCATGGCAGGTGCAAGGGGTGAAGATTCAGCGGCCGCCAGCGACGTCGAGCACCGCGCCGTGGACATAGGAGGCGGCATCGCTCGCCAGCCACAGCACCGCCTGCGCCACTTCCGCGGCACTGCCGGAGCGGCCCAGGGGCACGGCGGTACGCGCCAGCTGCTCCATCTGCTCCAGGCCGCCGTGCACGTTGTGGATCTCGGTGGTGGTCGGACCCTTGAATACCGCATTCACGCGAATGCCTTCCGGTCCCACTTCCTTGGCCAGGGCGAGGTTGAAGGCGTCCAGCGCGCCCTTGGAGCCGGCGTAGGCGCTGCCGCCCGCCAGGCCCCCCAGGCGCGCCGCGACCGAGGACATGTTGATGATCACGCCGCCGCGGCCCCCGCGCGAGCGCGCCATGCGGCGCACCGCTTCGCGCGCGCAGTAGTAGGCGCTGAACACGTTGGCTCCGTACAGGGCGGCCACGTTGTCTTCATTCACCTCGGTGATGCGAAAGCTCGCGAGGATGCCGGCGTTGTTCACGAGGGCGTCCAGCCGCCCCAGCGTGCGGTCGACGTCCTCGAACAGGCGCTCGACCTCGGGCAGGCGGCTGACGTCGGCCTTTAGCGCCACGGCTTCGCCGCCCGCCTCCTGGATCTGGCGCACCACCGCCTCGGCGGCGCCCTTGCTGTGGTGGTAGTTGACGGCCACCCGCCAGCCCTGGCGCGCGGCCCCGATGGCGATCTCAGCGCCGATGCCCCGGCTGGCGCCGGTGACCAGCATGACGTTCTGGCTCATGGTTACTCCGGCTGGATGTTGGCTTCCTTGACCAGGCGTGTCCACTTGGTCACTTCGGAGGCGATGAAGGCCTTGAGCTGGTCGGGCTTCATCGGCAGGGGCTGGATGCCGATGCCTGCGAGGCGCTCCTTCACGTCGGGGGTGGCCAGGGCCTGGGTGACCGCGGCGTTCATGCGATCGACCATGTCCTTGGGCAGGCCCGCCGGGCCGGCGATGCCGAACCAGGCGGTGATGTCGAAGCCGGGCAGGCCTTCGGCCAGCGCGGGCCAATCCGGCACCAGGGGGGAGCGCTTGGCGGCGGTGATGCCCAGCGCGCGCATCCTGCCGCCCTTGGCCTGTGCCATCGCGTTGCCCAGGTCCACGAAGGTGAAGTCCAGAGAGCCCCCCAGCACGTCGTTGACCGCCAGCGGGATGCCTCTGTACGGGACGGCCACCGCATCGACCTTGCCCAGCTTGTTCAGGACCGCGATACACACCTGCGAGCTCGAGGAGCCGTAGCCGGCATTCACCTTGCCCGGTCGCTGCTGGATGTAGCTCAGGAGCTCGGCCGCGGTCTTGGCCGGGTGGTCGCTACGCACCATCAGCACCAGCATGTTTTCGCCGATGCCGGCGACCGGCGTGAAGTCCTTGTTCGGGTCGTAGGGGATGGACTTGAGCAGGGCCACGTTGGAGGCCAGCGCCGAGTTGGACGAGAACAGCAGGGTCTGGCCGTCGGGCGCAGCGCGGATCACGTCCATCGCGGCGATCGAGCCGCCCGCGCCCGGCTTGTTTTCCACCACGAAGGGCTGGCCCATGGCCCCCTGCAGGTGGTTGGCCATGACGCGCGCCGCCATGTCGGTGGCGGTGCCCGCGGGGAAGGGGACGACCAGGCGCACCGGGCGCGCGCCGGCGGCCTGAGCCCAGGCGCGCGGCAGGCTGCCCCCCAGCAGGGCGCAGGCGGCAAGGGTCTTGAGGAAGTGGCGGGTCTTCATGGGGTCTCCTTGGTGTTGCGTGGCATGTCCTGCGCGTCGATCGTCATCTCGAGCAGGTGAAAGGACAGCGACTTGCCGTGCATGTCCAGGTTCAGGGAGTCGTTGACGCCGCCATCGAGCACGTCGTCCATCACGAAATTGATCGCCCCCAGCAGGGGCAGGGGGTAGCGCCTCACCTGCGTGGGCCGGCGTGCACCGAAGTGCTGCGCCACGCGCTCGCAGGTGACTCCGCGTTCGAGCAGCGGGTAGTCCTCTTGGCGGTAAGCGATCAGCGAGATGTTGGAGCAGTTGCCTTTGTCGCCGGTGCGGGCGTGGGCGAGGTCGTACAGGCGGATTCGCGTCATGGGGGCGTCCTCACACCAGGTGGTAGCGCGCGGGCAGGTGCTCGCGCGGAATCAGGCAGGCCCGGCTGGACAGGCGCTGGCGCTTGGCAGTGCGCACGCCGCCGCCGCCGGCCGGTCCGCCGGTCCACAGGGCGGTGACCTCCCGCAGCAGCAGGTCGATTTCGCGTACGTCCTCATGTCGGCTGGCCACGCGCAGGCGCACGTCACGGGATTCGCCTGCGGGCAGCGCCTGCAGCAGCCGGTTGCCATCGTCGCCCAGGATGCTCAGGACGCCGATCAGGTCAAAGCGCAGCGGCATCCGGTGCCCCATGCGGCGTTGCATCACCTGCATCGCCAGGCGGGCCCGCGCCTGCGCGTTCGGGCCGGCATAGGAGATCTCGGCCTCGCCCAGCCAGCCGCCGTCGAAGTAGGCCAGCGCCTTGAGCGTGGGCGGGCGCGGGTGCCCACGTACGCCCGCCAGCCGCACCCGGTCGGGCCCCAGCGCGGTGACGGTGGCCTGCGTGATGTCGGCCACCACGTCGGGCGTGAGGTAGGCCGCGGGGTCGTGCACCTCATAGAGCAGTTGCTCCTTCACCGTGCGGGTGTCGACCAGTCCGCCGGTGCCCGCGGCCTTGGTGATGACGCAGCTGCCGTCGGCTGCGATCTCGGCGATGGGAAAGCCCACGTCCTCCAGGCCGGGCACGTCCTTGTGCCCCGGGTCGGCGAAGTAGCCCCCGCTGACCTGCGCGCCGCATTCGAGCAGGTGACCGGCCATGGTGGCGCCAGCCAGGGCGTCCCAGTCGGTGGGGGTCCAGCCGTAGTGGGCGATGGCCGGCCCCAGGGCTAGCGAGGGGTCAGCCACGCGCCCGGTGACCACCACCTGCGCGCCGGCGCGCAGGGCCTGCGCGATCTCGAAGGCGCCCTGGTAGGCGTTGGCGCAGACGAAGCGCGCCTCGTCGAAATGTCCGCCCAGCTGCGCGCGCACCAGGTCGCGCCCGCGAGGGTCGGACAGGTCGTCACCTTCCACGATGCCGATGCGCGGGGCGGGCAGGCCCAGTTCGGCCGCCAGGTCCAGGATGGCGCGCGCCGCACCCTGCGGATTGGCGGCACCGAAGTTGCCGACGATGGCGATGCGATGGCGCAGGCAGTCGGCCAAGACCGGGCGCAGATAGTCCTGCAGCAGCGGCTCGTACCCACGCGAGGCGTCGGTGCGCCGCGCGAGCTGCTGGTGGGCGAGCGTGCGCTCGGCCAGGTTCTCGAACATCAGGGCCGCCGGGCCGCCGCGCTCGATCAGCGTGCGCACCACAGGGGGCGCGGCGTCGCAGCGGTCGCCGGAAAAGCCGGCGCCGCACCCCACGGCGATGGTCTCCATCCTCGTTCCCTCTTCTTTGGTGCCGTACTGTGCGCCGCCGGACCCCGGAAGTAAACTCGAATTATTCAAACGATTATTTTGATTTCTGAATGAGTCTGTCCGGCCGCCTGATCGATGCCTTTCTGGCCCTGGAGGAGACGCGTCGCTTCTCGCTGGCCGCGCAGCGCTGTCACATGTCGCCGTCGGCCTTCAGCCAGATGGTGGCGCGGCTGGAGGACCAGGTGGGCGCACGCCTGTTCGACCGCACCACACGCCACGTGACGCTCACGCCCGAGGGCGAGGTGTTCGCGCAGGGCGCACGCCGCATCGCCAGCGAGATGCGCGCCGCTCTGGACGACCTGCAGCACCGCGCCCAGCGCCGCACCGGGCGGGTGAGCGTGGCGGCGCCTCCTTCGCTGGCTGCCGACTGGCTGCCGCGGCAGCTGGCGCTGTTCCGCCAGCGCCATCCCGGCATCGCGCTGCGCCTGCGCGACGTGGTGTCCGACGTGTGCCTGGAGGCGGTACGCCGCGGTGAAGTCGATTTCGGGCTGAACGCCCAGCCAGGCAACTCGCTGGAGTTCGAGGCGGTGAAGCTGCTGGACGAACCGATCTTCCTGATCTGCCGTGCCGACGATCCGTTGGCGGCGCGGCGCAAGGTGCGCCTGGCCCACCTGCACCAGCGCGCCTTCATCCACACGCTGCGTTCGGGCAGCATCTGGCAGCGGCTGCAGCCGCTGCTGCACGACCTGGAGATCCAGGACACCGGCTTCGAGGTGGACCAGCTGGGCACCCTGGCAGGACTGGTGGCCCATGGCTTTGGCATCAGCATCGTGCCGCGGTCGGCCTTGCAGCTGTGCCAGCGCGATGGGCTGGTGGCGGTGCCGCTCGAAGCTGGCGAGACCTCCCGCCCGATCTACCTGGTGCGCCTGCGTCAACGCAGCCTGTCGGTGGCGGCAGCGGCCCTGTGGGACACGCTGCAGGAGGGCGTGCCGCAACTGCGCAAGGGCATCGCGCCCGGCGGCCGGCGCCTGGGGGCCGTGTAGGTTCTGCGGTCGACCCGTTCAGCCGGGGCGCCTACACCCGGTCAGCGCCGTGGGCGACGAGCTTTCGTACCCGCGCCCCTAAATTGCGCCGGTGTCCACAGGCGACCGGCCAGGGGGTGTTTCCGATGTTTGGCGTTTCTTTACCGAGACGTCCGCGCGGCGGGCCGCTGGCCTGCGTGCTGGGCGACATGGACCTGGTGCGACCCCTGGGGCTGGATGGCATCCGCTGCGCGGTGTTCGCGCCCGAGGGCAGTAACCTGGTGCATTCACGTTACACCGAGCGGATCCTGCGTCTGCCGGCGCAGGGCGATGACGCGCTGGTCGAGGCCCTGCTGGCTTTTGGCAGGGAAGCGCCGCAGCCACCAGTGCTGTACTTCGAGGAAGACAGCCACCTGCTGATGGTCTCGCGCCATCGCGAGCGCCTGGCCACGGCCTTCCGCTTTCTCCTGCCCTCGGCCGATCTCGTCGAGCAGTTGGTGGACAAGGCGCGTTTCCAAGAGCTGGCGCAGGCGCTGGACCTTCCGGTGCCGCGCGCTCGTGTGCTGCAACCGCGCCCCGGCGTGCCGGCTCCACAGCCGGATCTGCGTTATCCCCTGGTGGTCAAGCCCTTGACCCGCTTCGAGTCCTGGGCGGCGATCGAGCCAGGCAAGGCGATACGGCTTAATGCCCCGGGCGATCTGCGCGCGCTGTGGCCGCGGCTGGCGACAGCCGGCCTCGACCTGATCGTTCAGGAGCTGGTGCCCGGCCCGGAGTCGGCGATCGAGAGTTACCACGTCTACGTGGACGAACAGGGTGAAGTGGCCGGCGAGTTCACCGGGCGCAAGATCCGCACCTACCCGTCGGTCTATGGTCACAGCACGGCGCTGACGATCACGGATCTGCGCGGGCAGGCGGCGGACGTGGCGGTGCTGGGTCGCGCGGTGGCGGCCCGCATCGGACTGCGCGGGGTTGCCAAATTCGATTTCAAGCGCGATCCGGACGGGCGCCTCTACCTCCTGGAGGTCAATGCCCGGTTCAACCTGTGGCACCACCTCGGGGCGGTGGCGGGCGTGAACCTGCCGGCGCTGGTCTATGCCGACCTCACCGGCGGCGACCGGCCGCGCGCCGCCGTCGCGCGCGCCGGTTGCTGCTGGTGTCGCCTGGGCCGGGACCGTCTGGCGGCGCGCGAGGCCGGCCTGTCCACGCTGGCCTGGCTGGCCTGGGCCGCACGCTGCGAGGCCGGGGCCATCCACTGGGAGGACCCGATGCCGCTGCTCAAGCCGAGGCTGCAGCGGCTGGGGCGCCTGCGGCCCGGGGCGCACGGCGATGCGCGCCCCGCCGTGAAGGCATGAAGTACGCCGTCATCTCGGACATCCACGCCAACCTGCCCGCGCTGTCCGCGGTGTTGCAAGCCATCGCGGCGCAGGGCGCGGACCGCATCGTCTGCCTGGGCGACATCACCGGCTACCACACCGAGCCGACGGCTTGCGTGCAGCTGCTGCGAGAGGCCGGCGCGCTGTGCGTGGTCGGCAACCACGACCGCGCGGTGATCGGGGCGATACCGCCCGTGGGCCTGAGCCCCGACGCGAAGCGCGCCGTAGCCTGGACGCGCGAGCGGCTGCAGGACGGCGTGCGCGAGTTCCTGGCGGCGCTGCCCCTGAAGCGCTCGATCGACAGCGTGCTGGTGGCGGTGCACGGCGCCCTGCATCCGGACACCGGCTGCGAGTGGGTGCGCCTGGACGATGACCCCAAGCGGGCCCTGAGTCTGGACGCCCTGGCATCACACCCCAGCGGCGCGCGCGTGTGCGCGTTCGGGCACACCCACCGGCCCGGCGTCTGGGAGCGGCGTGCGGGCGGGGCAATCCGCCGTGTGAAGGGCCGCACCGTCACCCTGCACCCCGACGCGTGGTACCTGGTGAATCCCGGCTCGGTCGGCGAGTCTCGCGACGACGACCTGCGGGCCAGCTTTCTGTTGCTGGACGCATCTGCCGGCCGCGTCCGCTTCTTCCGCGTGCCCTACGACCGTCCCTCGGTGATGGCCCGCACGCGCGCAGCGGGCCTGCTGCCGCCGCAGCGGCTGCCGTGGTTGCCGGCGACGCTGCGCGCGTGGCTGGGGAAGTGGCTGCGGCGGTGCGGTGTCCATGGCCTGGTGTTTCGGCTCCTGCAGGCCTTTGAACGGCCTGTACGCCCGGGCACGGGCGGACCCCATTAACCTGAGCGGACCGTTTGGTTAAACCTTGAGGGCTATCGGGCACGCGAGTGCGCACTAATTGACGCACGAACTCGCGAATTACCGCCCCAGGAAAGTAGTTAAGTAGTGATGGCCGCGGGTGTGCAACCCGGTTGTGGTCATTGGCTTGCCAGCAGGCGCGTGCCTCCACTAAGCTACTCAAAATGAGAAGAAGTTAGACGCGCCGGAATTCTTTCGGTCGGCCACCTTTTTATCCCCCCCTTATCCGCTCGAAATAGGCGGGCCCTCCGGGTCCCAGTGAAGGACTTTCATGCCGATATTGCGACTGGCCACGGCCATCGAAAACGCCCAGAGTGAAGACGAGGAAAACGTTCTCGCCTTGCTGGATCACCTCGTGCCCACCCTGGCGGACTGGCGACTGGGGGAGCATTTCCGTTCCGAGCAGGCCCGCCTGGAGCCCCAGGTCGAGCCGCTGCAGGCGCAGATTCAGGAGAACACCCAGCGGGTCAACACCCTGAAGGCCAGCGTGCAGACCCTCGAGGCCGAGGCGAAGAAGCAGAAGAACCTGACCAACATCATCTTCGGCGCCGCCGTCCTCCTGGCGGTGATCATGTCGTCCGTGTCGGGGTCGTCCGTCGGGGGCATCGTGTTGGTGGCCGGCCTGGGGGCCGGTTTCTGGCAGCGCAAAAAAGCCAGCACGGCGGGCGAGCAACTGGCGGCCGCCCAGTCAGAGCTCGTGCAGGCCGAGTCGGACCTGGCCGACCTGCACACCCAATTGCGGGAGATCGAGGAGCGCCTGGCCACCATCGCCGAAGAACTGGACGTCCGCTCGGACGGCTTTCCCGAGGTGGTGCTGGCCCGCGTCGGCTTCCCGCTGTCCGTGCAGGAGGTCGCCGGCACCAATGTGCTGATGGACCGCTCCGGCAGCCAACCGAGCGTGCGCCTGAAGGCGGTGGACTTCGCGGAAATCTCGGAAGACGTGCGCGAGATCGGCACCAAGGTGCAGGCCATGTCCAGCATTCCGCCGCTGCTGTCGCCCGGGGACAAGCCCATCGAAGACCCGATGACCCAGCTCTATGGCGAGGAGAGCGAGCTGCAGGACCTGGTGACCGAGTTCACCGTCACCCTGGGCAAGCTCGACGAAGTGGCGATGGACCTGCCGCTGGTGCCCGCCACCAGCGCGCTGGTGCAGCGTCTGCGCGATGGCGAGCTGTCGCCCGCTTCACCCGCGACGAGCCTGCAGATCGATGTGGGCGATTCGCCCGAGGTGATCGAGCGTTTCATCGAGGCGGTCGACAGTGGCGACATCTCGGGCGCCAACGTGCCCCAGATGATCGAAGAGGTCTACACCGCCCTGAACAACACCTGCAACCGCTTCGCGCACGCCCGCGTGAGCTCGATGAACACGATCCACGCAGGTCTCACGCAGGTGCTCAGTCGCGCGAACTGGGTCGGCCAGAAGTTTCTCTGCCCCCGCACCATCCAGGCGCCCAAGTACGTCCAGGACATCCTGGGCGTGCAGATCAAGGAAGCCCACCACATGGGCCTGCACGACCTGATGGACCGCCTGCAGGGCGACGAGGTGATTCGCAAGCGCATCGCCAAGAAACCCGACCTGATGGACCAGCTGGAGAACTGCTACCACGCGATCCGCGACTTCGCGCCGACCACGATGTCCGAGGAGGGTGTGGAGGTTCAGGCCGCCAGCCGTCCCCGCTACATGGACCAGCAGTACGAGGAGTCGATCAAGCAGTTCCGTCTCACGCTGACCCAGATCATCACCGGCGCTTCGCGGCCCACCCTCAATCTCACGCCCGAGGCGCAGCTGTTCTACGACCCGGACTCGGGCGAGTGGAGCTCGGATCTCACGCCGTACGTCTACCCGACGCCGGACGTGATCAAGTACGGCGCGATGACCAAGGTGATGCATGGCCTGATGCTGCCGCTGTGGGAGCACCTGTGGACCGAGAAGGCGGACTTCCGCAAGTCCGAGCTGTTCCGCACCAACGAGTCCATGATCCAGATGAGCGAGAAGGAAGCCGAGAAGCTGATCGAGATCGGCAACCAGTTCCGCGGGGACATGCGAAGCAACCGCGAAAACCTCTATCTCATCGAGTCCGAGCTGAACTCGAAGTACGACGAGATCCTGGCCTTCCGCGACGGCATGCAGCGTCTGAACCTGGTCTCCGAGCGCGTCATGCAGCAGCTGTCCGACGACAAGCTGCGGGAGCTGGTGGTCGACCAGTCGCCGCTGGAGATGGGCAGCCGCTACGAGACCAACCTCAGCCTGATGCCGCGCATGCAGACCGAAATGCGTGGCACCGTGCCCGATCCGATCGACATGCTGCGCGAAGCCCACATGCTGCTCGAGACGGTCAAGCAGGACGGCGACCGCCTGCTGCCGCAATGACCGTGAGCCAGGAGCCCCAACATGTCTAACGGATCCCCTGGGCTTTCCGCCAGCGATGTACGCAGCATCGTCCAGTCCGAGGTCTCGCCGCTGTACCGCGAGATTCGGGAACTGAACGGACGCGTCAACTGGCTTCAGCAGTACATAGATCAGGAAATTCGCCGCCTGGAGGAAGAAATGAGAGAGCTAGCCCAAATGATCGTCGCGGCGATCGACCGGCAGACCGATGTGGTCGTCGACAGCCTGGACCGCCAGACCGTGGCCGTGGTCGGGGGCGTCGCGGCCACCACCCTCATGCTCGAGCGGACCAAGAACCAGATCGAGACGGACTTCCAGCACACGCGCCACCGGCTGGAGCTGCAGACCGAGTCCACGCTGCAGATCGAGGTCGGCAAGAAGATCGCCGACGTGTCGGCGCTGCGCAGCAAGCTCGCGGCGTTCGCGCAGGACGTGCGCACCCGCTACGACAAGTCCCTGGAAGCCGTCGCGATCAACCGCGATCTGTACGACGTCAACTTCAAGAAGATCCTGGACGAGTACGAGAACAAGATCCGCACCATCGGCGACCACATCATCCGCATCCGCGAAGAGGACATCGCTCCGGCCGAGGCAGCCGCGCGCGTGCCCTACGAGGCCGCGCACTCGCTGCCCATGGAACTGGACCTCGAGCGCCTGGACCTGCGTTCGCAGAGCCTGGACCAGACCCTGGCGCTGCTCAAGTCCAACCGCCTGGACGATGTGCTGGGGGCGCTGGACGGCGTGCACCAGATCCTTGCGGCCCACGACATGGGCGACGAGGTGCCGGGCAAGGGGGTGGAGCTGCGCGTCGAGGGCCTGCTGGTCCACTCGAGCATCCAGACCCAGCTCGTGACGGGCTGCGAGGCCCAGCCCAATCCGGCCAACGGTCATCCCAACCTGCAGGTGACCGATCCCTCGCTGGCACCCTATTCGAGCGCGGCGGTCGCCGAGCAGTTCAAGCGCCAGCTGGACGCCAAGAAGCAGCGCCCTGCCGCCGGGCCCGAACTGGTCGCCCTGAGCAAGGCCGCCCAGGCCCTGCGGCAGCGGGGGCTCATCTCCGATGAGTCCCTCACCGTGCTCGAGGACTTCCTCGGCGCCGGCAAACTGATGGTCGTGGAGGCATAAGAATGTCCGTGAAACAGGCAGGCAGCAACATCCTGGTCTCCGCCTCGGTGGCGGGCAGCATCTTCCCGACCAACGAGAAAGACTCGGTCTTTCCGGTCCTGATCGACGGCACCAAGGAATTCGTCCATGTCGAGGGCGCGGTCTACGGCCGTGCGGTGGAACTGCGCGGTCAGGTGCGGGTCGACGGCCCTCTGGTGTCGCGCCAGGACCTCACGATTGCCCCGCGCGGGAAGCGGATCCAGCTGCAGTCCGGCGTGACCATCAACGGCTCGCTGGTGACCAAGCTGGAGCCCGCGGAATGCGTGCCCATGGACTCGGTACAGGACGCGCGCCTGGTGATCAAGGGCGACATCACCGTCAACCAGAACGTGTCGCTGCGCAACGCACTCGTCTTCGGCAGCGTCCGGGCCGTCAACTGCACCCTGGACAACACCGTGGTGCTGGGCACCTGCATCGTCGAGGAATCGTTGACCATCCGCATGTCCTCGGTGGGCGGCTATGCCGCGCGCGACGTGAGCTTCGAGGGCTGCTGCCTGATGATCAACGCCCTGGGCGAGAGCAACACGCAGCCGCGATTCATGCCCTACGAGGCGCCCGATGGCCGCGTGCTGCCCTGCGACATCCGCTACTACCCGACCATCCGCTCCTTCGACCACCTGTTCAACCGCAGCCACCTCGAGGGGGTGAGCTACCCCGGCTACTCGGCGCTGCTCGAAGCCACCGACTGGGTCTACCTGGCGGTCAGTCCCAACCCGGCGCTCAACGAGGCGCAGGCCGAGGCGCTGAACAAGTGGGCGCTCTCCATCGGGGGCCGGGTGGGGGACATCGGCGTGATCGCCGCCTCGATCGACGCCATGACCCACATGCTCAAGTGCGGCTTCGAATACGAGCACTACCATCCCCAGCGCCGTCGCCAGCATCTGGATCAGGCGCTTACAGGTCTGACGTCCCAGGAGGCCTGGGCGCTGCAGGCCGTCTGCCTCTGAGGCTGGAACCCCATGCTCCTGTACCTTTTCTTCTCAGCGGCGATCCCGATCATCCTCTGGCTGGTCTTTGGCGCGCCCGACCTGAACAACTCGGCCCACGCCCTGTTCTTCGCCGTCATGGTGCTGCACCTGTACGTGCTGATCTGGCAGCGCAAGGTCTTCAAGTGGCTGGGGGGTGATTACTACACCTACGGCGCGGCCAACTTCGCGATCAACCTGGTGTCGCTGATCTACACCCTGGTCTTTTCCCTCCTGGTGTTCCACCGGTCCATCCTGTTCGAGTGGTTGTTCGGAAAAAGCTACTACCAGGGTATCGACGAGGTGCCCCGGATGCTCATCGGCTTTATGCTGGCGGGCTTGGTGGTGACCCTCGCGCTGGCGTTCTTCACGTCCAGGCACCTGGAGCGTCTGCCTTCCAAAACGGATCGCCGCTCTTTCGAAACGCCGGGCGAGGGCGGGACCTGAAAGCTAAAAAATGGTACTGGATCGACTCAAATCCCTGGTGACGCTCAAGCCGATCACCGACGAATCCAAGGCGATGTACATCGTGCGGCCGGAGCACGCCAGCGGCCGCCTGATCTATGTCCACCCCGACAAGAGCATCCCGCGCGGCGCCAAACTCACGGTGCGCTCCGACGAATGCGCGCTCTTTTTCCGCGAGGGCCAGTTCGTGGTCCGCATCAACGCGGGCACCGAGCTGCTGGACACCAACAACATCCCCTACCTGGGGCACCTGCTGGTCGACCGCTTCACCGACGGCAACCACTTCCTCTGCGAGCTGTACTTCGTCAGCCTCAACGAGACGGTCCTGAACCTGCCGCAGACGCCTCTGGGCCAGTACCGCGACCTGAACCAGGCCAACGTGGTCTCCATCGAGGGCAGCCTGTCCTACACGGTCAAGATCCAGGACCCGCTCAAGCTGATCAGCCAGGTGGTGGGCCAGTCGGCCGACGCCAGCGAAGGCGTGCAGGAACTGATCAACGGCCGCATGCTGAACTTCATGCGCAAGGCCGTGGGCCTGCGCGTGCAGCGCTACCCGGTGCTGAGCGTGGTGTCCAACGTGGATTCGGAAGCCATGAGCCAGGAGATCCAGACCCTGGCGGAAGCCGAGTTCGGCCCGCTGGGTCTGAGCTTCGGCCGCATGCTGGACCTGCAGACCACCCTGGACAGCGAAAGCCTGGACCTGCTGCGCGATTTCGGCAAACAGGAATCCAACCTGGCCCTGCAGGAAAAGGGCAGCCGCATTGCCAGCCAGGAAGGCTTCGCGGAATTCAACCTGATCCAGGGCCAGCGCGCGGCGCTCGAAGGCTTCGGCCAGGGCATGGCCCAGGGCGGCTCGTCGATGCTGATGACGGGCGGTCTGGGCATGGACCTCACGCGACGCGGTCCGTCGTCTGGCGGTTCGCGCGGTGGTTCGGCCTCCGCAGGAGGCGGACGCTCCAGCCCGGTGCTGTCGGGCCCGCCAAGCTTCCTGATTCTCACGGACCGGGGCTCGACCGGACCCTACTCGGCCCGGCAGATTGCCCTGATGGCCATCTCCAAGGGTCAGGCGCTGGCAGACCTGCAGATCCGGGGTGCGGCGGATCCGGACGACGTGAGCTTCACGGCGGATCTGGAACCCCTCATCGTCCAGGAATACCAGCGCCGCAAGCCGCCTGCGGCGTCTTGAGAGCCCGCGCGCCGATCGGCCTCAGCGCTTGTAGGCGGGGATGCGGTCGGCCTGGGCGACGACGGCCTTGGCGGTCGCCTTGAACTGCTCGTGACCCAGGTTCTCCTCGCGGGACAGCGAGGCCAGGGCC
>CAZUKC010000021.1:0-13104 GCA_964620375.1 uncultured Ramlibacter sp.
GCAGGCCGTCTGGCGTATCGGCACTCGCACCTTGCGGGATCCGCGCCAGGCTCCCGCGCTGTGGACCATCGCGCTGGGCAGCTTCGTGGCGATCGCGGTGCTGGAGATTCCCTTTCCCTGGGTAATCGGCACGGCCGCCCTGGTCGGCGTGCTCGGCGCGCGGTGGCGGCCTGCGCAGTTCGCGATGGGCGGCGGCGCCCACGCGGCTGGCTCCGCGAACGCCGGCGCAGCCCTCATCGACGATGACACCCCGCCACCAGCGCACGCGCGCTTTCGGCGCGCCCGGCTTGCGCAGGTGCTTGCGGTGGGCCTGGTCCTGTGGCTGGTCCCGATGGCCGTGCTCGTTGCCCTTCAGGGCTGGCAGGGCACGCTCACCCAGATGGCGTGGTTCTTCAGCAAGGCGGCCCTGCTCACGTTTGGCGGCGCCTATGCGGTGCTGCCCTACGTGTACCAGGGGGCGGTGGAGCACTACCAGTGGCTCTCCGGCCCGCAGATGATCGACGGCCTGGCGCTGGGCGAGACCACGCCCGGGCCGCTGATCATGGTGGTGGCTTTCGTGGGCTTCGTCGGGGGTTGGTTGCGGCAGGTACTGGGCCCTGACGCCCTGTTCCTGGGGGGCGCGCTGGCGGCCTGCGTCGTGACCTGGTTCACCTTCCTGCCCTCGTTCATCTTCATCCTGGCGGGCGGGCCGCTGGTGGAGTCCACCCACGGGCAGCTCAAGCTCACCGCGCCGCTCACCGCGATCACGGCGGCCGTGGTGGGCGTGATCGCCAGCCTGGGGCTGTTCTTCATCGGCCACGTGGCCTGGGGCCCGGCGGGCGTCGACCTCGTCGCCCTGGGCCTGGCGGCGCTGGCGCTGTGGGCGCTGCTGCGGTGGCAGTGGGGCGTGATGACGGTGATCGCCGCCTGTGGCGTCGCGGGAATGGTGCTGCGCCTGGCGGGCGGCGCCTAGGTTCAGGCGCTTGACCGTCTGGCGGCGCGCGCGGACGTGATGGCGTCAAGCTGACGCCGGCGCCCGTCACAAAGCTTGCAGGCGCCCCCGCAAGGCGCGTACTGTCGCGAACCCCTCCACGCCTGAGCCACGCCATGAGCGGCAGCTTCCCCGTCGGTCCCCTTGCGCCCCTGGTGTCGCACACCGCCACGCCCCTGCACCTGCCGGCGCAGCCGGTGCACGCCACGCGTCCCCAGCCGGACGGCGCCCTCTTTCAGTCGCTGGTGGCGGGCTCGCCGGCCCCGACCCCTGCGGCAGCGGCCTCGCCCTGCGTCGACGGTCACAGCCCCAGCCGCATGGCCGGGCTTGCGCCCGCCGCCCGCGGCCTGCCGGTGCCGCCAGGTCCCCAGGCCGCAGGCCGTACGCTGGCCATTGCCGACCTCTCGATGGCGGCCTGGCCGGCGCCCGCCTCGGCCCCCGCGTCCGCTGCGGCCGCATCGGCGGTCCAGGTCGACGCGGTCCAACCCGTGGCCCACGCGGCGTTCTCGGCGGCCCGCCGCCTGCAGCCTTCCTTCTCCTGATTTGCGCGCCATGCTGTCGAACCCCGAGACTCGCGCTGCCGCCAAAGCCGGTGGCCTGACCGAGCTGACCCTCACCGACGCCCTGGCCAGCGCCGACGCGATAGCCGTCGAAGCCGCCGAGCGGTTCAGCCGACTCATGCCCCAGGTGGTGCGCCGGATGCTGGGCGAAGGCGAGCAGGCGCAGCAGGCCCTGCAGACCGGCGGCTTCGTGCTGGACGACGCGGTCATCGTGATGCGCCTGAACCCCGACACCTCGATGCTCGAGTTCTTCTGCGACATCGGCCAGCCCCAGGCTCACACCCACGAAGCCAACTTCCGCACCGCCTTGCAGATGAACCTGTGTCGCACCCACCCGGGCGTGACCTTCGGCCTGCATCCCGAGTCGGGCCGCCTGGTGGCCACCAGCGCCATGCACATGATGCTGTTCGCGGACGACGAGGTCTGCTTCAACGCCCTGCAGATGCTGGCCGGCCTTGTGCGCCAGCTGCGCGCCGACCGCACCTTCCTCGTCGAGGACTAGGCGCCCAGCGGGATCCTGCCGTCTGGCGGGGGGCCGGCCAGAGGCGTAAAGTGGCGAGTCTTGCTGCCACCTGACCGAATCGCCCATGAACGCTCCCCTGCACCGTGAACTCCCCGCCGCAGCCCTGGACGCTGCCCAGGCCCTGGACCAGGTCAGCCGCCAGTGGGACGGCGACATCGTCCGCCAGCTCACCGACTACATCGCCATTCCCGCCAAGTCGCCGGGCTTCGATCCGAACTGGGCCGCCCATGGCCATATCGACACCGTGCTGCGCAACACCGCAGCCTGGATCGAGGCCCAGAAGGTCGAGGGTCTCACGCTCGAGGTGGTACGTCTGCCCGGTCGCACGCCGGTGCTGTTCTTCGAGATCGCGGCCACCCGCGCCGCCAGTGCCGGCTCCACCCAGACCGTGCTGATGTACGGCCACCTGGACAAGCAGCCCGAGTTCACCGGCTGGCGCAGCGACCTGGGCCCCTGGACCCCGAAGTACGAGGACGGCCGGCTTTACGGGCGCGGTGCCGCCGACGACGGCTATGCCGCCTACGCCAGCATCGCTGCGGTGCAGGCCCTGAAGGCGCAGAAGGTGCCGCACCCGCGCATCGTGGGCCTGATCGAGACCTGCGAGGAATCGGGCTCCTACGACCTGCTGCCGTATGTCGACGCGCTGCGCGCGCGCCTGGGCGATGTGGGCCTGGTGATCTGCCTGGACTCGGGCGCCGGCAACTACGACCAACTGTGGCTCACCACCTCGCTGCGCGGCATGGCCAGCGGAACACTCAAGGTGCAGATCCTCACTGAGGGCGTGCACTCGGGTGACGCCTCGGGCCTGGTGCCCTCGAGCTTTCGCATCATGCGCCAGGTGCTCGATCGCCTGGAGGACAGTCGCACCGGCCGCCTGCTGCCGGCGAGCTTCCACTGCGAGGTGCCGGTCGAGCGCATGCAGCAGGCCCGCGCCACCGCCGCCATCCTGGGCGACGAGGTCTACAAGCGCTTTCCCTGGGCGCACTACGACTGCGGCGGCTCCACCGCGTTCGCGCTGCCCACCACCACCGACCCGATGCAGGCGCTGCTCAATCGCACCTGGACGCCGACGCTGTCGGTGACCGGCGCCGAGGGCTTTCCGTCGCTGCAGGACGCCGGCAACGTGCTGCGTCCTTACACCGCCTTCAAGCTCTCGCTGCGCCTGCCGCCCCTGGTGGACGCGGCGCAGGCGGTGCAGGAGCTCAAGACCCTGCTGGAAGACAACGCGCCCTATCAGGCCCGCGTGACCTTCGAGCCTGGCGGCGCCGCCACCGGATGGAACGCGCCGGCGTCCACGCCCTGGTTCGAGCAGGCGCTGCAGCACGCCTCGCAGGCGCACTTCAGCGCGCCCTGCGGCTACATCGGACAGGGCGGCACCATTCCGCTGATGAACATGCTCAGTGAGGGATTCCCAACCGCGCAGATGATGGTGTGCGGCGTGCTCGGTCCCCGCAGCAACGCGCACGGTCCCAACGAGTTCCTGCACGTGCCCTACGCCAAGCGCCTGACGGCGGCCGTGGCCGAGGTGATGGCGCGCATGCCCTGAGGCGTTTGGCGCGCGGGCCCGCTGGCGGTCTCAGGCCGCCGGGCGCGCCGCTTGCCGTCGCCGATGCGCGGCCAGCCACAGCAGCGCCGCGCCACACACCGCCACCGGCACCAGCGAGCCCCAGTTCAACTGGCTCCAGCCGCGCGTGGTCACCAGCACGCCGGAAAACAGCGAGCTGAACGCCATCGTCGCGAACACCAGGAAGTTCAGCGCGCCCTGCGCCCGGTCACGCTCCTGCGGCGAGTACGCCGACAGCGACAGCGTGGTGCTGCCGGTGAAGAGGAAGTTCCAGCCCACGCCCAGGAGGAACAGCGCCACCAGGAACTGGTGCAGGTGCACGCCCGACAGCGCGATACCGATGCAGATCAGATTGAGCAACACGCCCACACCCATCACCTTGAGCGCGCCCCAGCGCTGGATCAGGCTGCCGGTGAAGAAGCCCGGCGCGAACATGCCGATCACGTGCCACTCCAGCACGAGGGCCGCATCCGAGAACGGCAGGCCGCACTGGTCCATGGCCAGCGGCGTGGCTGCCATGAGCAGGTTCATCACGCCGTAACTGAGCGCGCCGGCCACCGCCGCCACGATGAAGACCGGCTGGCGCACGATCTGCGACAGCGGCCGTCCGCTCTCACCCGCCACGGGCGCCGGCACCGGCGGAAATTTCAGGAAGGTCATGAGCACCAGGCCCAGGGCGGCGACGCCGGCCAGCGCCAGGTAGGCGCCCGCAAAGGGCACTTCGGTCAGGTCACGCGTGTGCGCTGCGAGGTTGGGGCCAGCGATCGCGCCGATCAGGCCGCCCGCCATCACCCAGGACACCGCCTTCTCGCGTCCTTCCTTGCCGGTGAGTTCGGCCGCGGCAAAGCGGTACAGGCCCGCGTTGGCGTTGTAGTAGCCCGCGATTACAGTGGCCGCGCACAGCAGCCAGAACTCGCGCGACACCGCCGCATACGCGCACAGCAGGGCCGAGACCAGGGCCACCGCCAGCCCGATCAGGAAGGAGCGCTGGCGCCCCAGGCGCTGCTGCGTGCGCGCCACAAGGCCCGTGGCCAGCGCGCCGCCCACCACATAGCCCATGACCGGCAAGGTAGCCATCCAGGCGCGCGGCGCCAGGGCCAGGCCGACCAGGCCGTTGATGGCGATGAAGACGACGTTGTTGGTGAGAAACAGGCCCTGGCACACGGCCAGCAGCGCCAGGCGCGGGTTCATCCCGCCATCATGCCCCAAGGCTGAGCGCGGCCAGCGCCGCCAGGGGTGCGGTCTCGGCGCGCAGTACGCGCGGGCCCAGGGTGACCGGCACGAAGCCGTGGGCCTGCGCGCGCGCGAGTTCGTCGCCGCTCAGGCCCCCCTCGGGGCCCGAAAGCAGCAGCACCGGCCCCGTACCGTGGCCAGCCACCGCTTCGTGCAGCGCCCGCGTCTGTGGCTGCAGCGACAGCACCAGGCGCAGCATCGTGCCGTGCACGGTCTCGCACCAGGCGCCAAAGTCCTGGGGGCGCGCGATCGGGGGCACGCGGTTGCGACCCGACTGCTCGCAGGCCGCTACCGCGATGGCTTGCCAGTGCGCCTGCTTCTTTTCGGCGCGTTCGCCGGACAGGCGTAGCACCGTGCGCTCAGTCACCAGGGGCTGCAGGCTGGCCGCGCCCAGCTCGGTGGCTTTCTCCACCAGCCAGTCCATGCGCTCGTTGGCGGGCATGCCCAAGGCCAGGTGTACCGCGCGCGGCGCTTCGCGCTCGATCGGGTGGTGTGCGCCCACCTGCACCTGCACCTCGCTGCGGCCCATGCGCACGACGGTGGCGGCCCACTCGCCGCCTTCGCCGTTGAACAGGGTCACGGGCTCGCCCGGCTGCAGTCGCAGGACCTGCACGTGGCGGGCCGGCCCGGGCGGTAAGGCAAGCGTTGCCCCCTCGGACAGCGGCACGGGGCAATGCAGGCGTGGCATGCGCCTAGACCCGGCCGAAGGCGTAGCCGGTGGCGGCGGTGGTGCCTTCGACCTGGTCCACCAGACGCAGCAGGGGCGTGAGCTCGCGGTAGCGCGTGGCGGTGGCGCGGATGTAGGCGATGAAGCGTGGCGCGTCGGCCAGGTACTTGGGCTTGCCGTCACGCAGGGTCAGGCGCGCGAAGATGCCGGCCACCTTCAGGTGCCGCTGCAGCCCCATCCACTCCACCCCGCGCCAGAATTCGCCGAAGTCCGGGTCGACCGGCAGGCCGGCCTTCAGGGCCCGCTGCCAGTAGCGCACGGTGATGTCCAGGACGAACTCCTCGTCCCAGGTGAGGAAGGCATCGCGCATCAGGCTGGCGATGTCGTAGGTGATGGGGCCGTACACCGCGTCCTGGAAATCCAGCACCGCCAGCCGCTCGCCCTGCGCCGGCATCATCAGGTTGCGCGGCATGAAGTCGCGGTGCACGTACACCGACGGTGCCGCCAGGTTGCGCTCGATGATCAGGCGAAACTGCGCCTCGAGGGTGTCGCGCATCGCGCCCTCGACAGCCACGCCGCGGTGGCGGGCCAGGTACCAGTCGGGAAAGAGCTGCAGCTCTCGCGCCAGCAGGGCCTGGTCGTAGGCGGGCAGCACCGCGGGCCGCGAGGCGAGCTGCCAGGCGACCAGCGCGTCGACCGCACGCAGGTACAGCCCCTGGTTGGCGCCGGCGTGCTGTCGGTCGATGACGTCCATCATGGTCTGGCGACCCACGTCGTCCAGCAGCATGAAGCCCTGGGGCTCGTCCCAGGCCAGGATGCTCGGCACGTACAGGCCGGCGTCGGCCATGAGCCCGGCCACCTTCACGAAGGGCCGGCAGTCTTCCTTGTCGGGCGGGGCATCCATGATGATGCGACTGCCCCCGTGGGCGGCATCGATGCGCAGATAGCGCCGAAAGCTGGCATCGGCCGACGCCGGCCGCAGCGTCTGCACCATCAGGCCGTGTTCGCGGGCCACCGGCTCCAGCCAGCGTTCGAAGGCGGCTTGCCGCCCGGGGTCGGCCCAGGTGACGACGGGGGTCTCGGGTGCCGGGGCAGCGGGGTGGGGCGCGGGATCGCTCATGGATAATCGATTCTACAAATCCACCCCCGCGTGCCGCCCGCCTGGCACTGCGTTGTCCGTCACCTGATGCCTCTGCTTTCCCAACCGGCCCGGCGTTCGCGCTTTGCCCCCACGCCGCTGACCCTGTGCCTGGCGATCGCGTGGCCGGTTGGTGGGGTGCACGCCCAGGAGACCGCCACGGCCCTGCCGCCTGCGCGCCTGTCGGCCACGCCCCTCTTGCGCGAGGTCGTGCCCGAGCCGCTGCGTCGCCAGCTGCCCACGCACGTCGAAGGCGAGAGCATCACCGGTCGCACCGAGCTGGACACCCGCATCGAGGGCAATGCCGTCCTGCGTCGTGGTGACACCGTGATCCGCGCGGACCGCATCGACTACTACCAGCCCGACGACCAGGCCCGTGCCAGCGGCGATGTCCGCATCAACCGCGCCGGTGATCGCTACGAGGGCCCGCTGCTCGAGCTCAAGGTCGACGCCTTCCAGGGCTTCTTCAACGAGCCGCGCTTTCGGTTCCTGCGCAACGGCGCCTACGGCGAGGCCTCGCGCATCGATTTCCTGGACGACCAGCGCGCCGTCATCCGCAACGCCACCTACACCACCTGCCAGCGCCAGCCTGGCCCCGGCTGGTTGCCCGAATGGCTGCTCACGGCCGACACCCTGCGCATCGACAACGTCGAGGAGGTGGGCTACGCGACCAACGCGGTGCTGCGTTTTTTTGGTGTGCCGTTGCTGCCGGTACCGGCGCTGAGCTTTCCATTGTCGGAAAAGCGCAAGACCGGGCTGTTGCCGCCCAGCCTCGCGGTGGACAACGTCAGCGGCATCATGGTCACGACGCCCTTCTACTGGAACATCGCGCCCAATCGCGACATGACCGTCTCGCCGACCGTCATGAGCCGGCGGGGTGTCGACCTGGGCCTGGAGTTTCGTTACCTGGAGCCGACCTACCGTGGCACCCTGCGCGCGAACTACCTGCCGGGTGACCAACTGCGTGACCGCGACCGCTGGTCGTACAGCCTGCGTCACACCGACCGGCTTCTGAGCACTCCGCTGCCGGGCAACGTCGGCCTGTCCCTGGACCTGAACCGCGCCAGCGACGGCAACTTCTGGCGTGACTTCACCAACCGCAACGGCACCATCCTCACGCAGCGCCTGCTGACCAACGACGTGTCGCTGTCCTGGACCCAAGGTCCGATCTCGATGCAGGTGAGGGCGCTGAAGTGGCAGACCCTGCAGGACGTGTCCTCGCCGATCACGCCCCCCTACGACCGCATGCCGCAGATCGTGGCCCGTTACACCCAGAACCGCCTGCCCGGGGGGCTGCGTGCCAGCGTGGAGGGCGACTTCACCCATTTCCAGGCCGGCCAGCTGCTGGCCGGTCAGTCCATGCCCTGGCCTGATGCCCAGCGCAGCGTCCTGCGGACCCAGCTGTCGCGGCCTTGGCAGACCCCGGGCGCCTTCCTGATCCCGCGCCTGCGCCTGCAGACGAACAACTACCAGTTCAGCGCGCCGCTCTCCACGACGAACCAGCGCTCCGCGCAGCTGACCGTGCCCACCTTTAGCCTGGACAGCGGGCTCGTGTTCGAGCGGGACCTCGGCGCCTTCGGCCGCGATCTGATCCAGACCCTGGAGCCGCGCGCCTTCTACGTCTACACGCCCTTTCGCAACCAGAACCACCTGCCCAACTACGACTCGGGTGCGAGCGACTTCAGCTTCGCCAGCATCTTCAGCGACAGCGCCTTCGGCGGCAACGACCGCATCGCCGACAACAACCTGCTCACGCTCGGCGTGACCAGCCGGCTGCAGGACGCCGGCAACGGCGCCGAGCTGGCCCGCCTGGGCGTGGCCCAGCGCCTGCGCTTCACCGACCAGCAGGTCACCCTGCCGGGCGGCACGCCGGTCAGCGAGCGCCTGTCGGACATCCTGGTCGGAGGCGCGGTCAACTGGACCCGTTACTGGGGTACCGACGCCACCGTCCAGTACAACCCCAAGACCGGCCGCTCGATCCGTTCGACGATCGGTGGCCGCTACAACCCCACGCCCTACCGCGTGGTCAGTGCGGCCTACCGATTCCAGCGCGAGCAGAGCGAGCAGCTGGACATCGGCTGGCAGTGGCCGATCAACGACCTCTGGGGCGACCGCGGTCAGGACCTCGGCCCGGGGCGTGGCCAGGGGGGTGGGCGCTGGTACAGCGTGGGCCGCATCAACACCAGCCTCAAGGAGGGCCGCGTGGTCGACGCCATCGTCGGTTTCGAGTACGACGGCTGCTGCTGGATCGGCCGCATCGTGCTGGAGCGGCTCAAGACCGGCACCACCACGGCCAACGTGCGGCTGCTTTTCCAGATTGAGTTCGTGGGCTTCGGCCGCCTGGGAACCAACGCCCTGACCCCGCTCAGGGACAATATCCCCCGCTACCAGTTCCTGCGTGACCAGATTGCAGCGCCCAGCCGCTTCACCCAATACGACTGACGGATCCACATGACTGCAAGTCCTTCCTCCTGCCTGTCCGCCCGCGCGGCCTGGCGTGCCCTGGTGGCGGCGGCAGGCCTGCTCGCGCTCGCCGCCCAGGCACAGGCCCCGGCGACGGCACAGGCCACGACGCGGTCGGCCGATTTCATCGTGGCGGTCGTCAACTCCGAGCCCATCACCAACAACGAAGTGCGCGCCCGCCTGGCCCGTGTCCAGCAGCAGCTGGCGGCCGAGCGCATCACCCCGCCGCCCCGGGCGGAGCTGCTGCGCCAGGTGTTGGAGCGCCTGATCAACGAGCGCGCGCAGCTACAGATCGCTCGCCAGAGCGGGCTGAAGGTGGACGAGGCCGCCATCGACGACGCCGAGCAGAGCGTGGCCCGGCAAAACGGGGTGGACGTCGCCGAGCTGCGCCGGCGCCTGACGGCCGACGGCGTGTCGCAGGCCGCGTTTCGCGACGACCTGCGCAGCCAGTTGCTGCTGTCGCGCCTGCGCGACCGCGAGGTCGATGGCCGTGTTCGCGTGACCGAGGCGGAAATCGACCAGTTCCTGCGCGAACAGCAGACGGCGTCGCCTGAGGAGTCCGACTGGAATCTCGCGCACATCCTGGTCGCAGTGCCCGAGAACATCTCCGCCGCCCAGCTCGAGGCCCTCGTGGCGCGCGCGCGCGGTCTGCGGGACCGGGCGCGTGCGGGCGAGGACTTCGCCGCGCTGGCGCGCCAGGCCTCGGACGCCACTGGCGACGGCCCCGGCGGTGCGGGTGTCGGCGGGGCCTTCGGCCTGCGTCCCGGCGACCGCTATCCGTCGCTGTTCCTGGACGCCGTCGCGTCCCTGCCGGTGGGCGGTGTGACCGACGTGCTGCGCTCGGGGGCAGGTCTGCACGTGGTCAAGGTCCTGGACAAGCAGACCTCGGCCGCCATGGCCGTGGTGCAGAGTCGCACCCGTCATATCCTGTTGCGACCGGGCCCGCAGCTCACCGAGGCCGCCGCGCGTGCGCAGCTGGCAGACTTTCGACGCCGGATCGTGACAGGGCAGGCCGACTTCGCCGCCTTGGCTCGGGACAAATCGCAGGACGGCTCGGCGCCTAATGGCGGAGACCTGGGCTGGGCCAGTCCGGGCATGTTCGTGCCGGAATTCGAGGACATCATGAACAGCCTGTCTCCTGGCCAAGTCTCTGAGCCCTTCTCCTCGCGCTTCGGGGTCCATCTCGTGCAGCTCCTGGAGCGCCGCCGCGCCGTTCTGAGCCCGCGCGAGCAGCGCGACGTCGCGCGCAACCAGATCCGCCTGAAGAAGGGCGACGAGTCTTTCAGCCAGTGGGCCCAGGAGGTCCGGGGCCGCGCCTTCGTCGACCTGCGCGAGCCGCCGCAGTGAGGCGGCACCAGGCCGGGGAGTGCGCGGGGTGAAGCATGTGGCCCGCAAACGCTTCGGCCAGCATTTCCTGGCGGACAGCGCGATCATCGACGCCATCGTGCGTGCCATCGCGCCGCGGCCGGGCGATCCGATGGTCGAGATCGGCCCGGGCCTGGCGGCCCTGACCCAGCCTCTGGTCGAGCGTCTGGGTCACCTTTCGGTGATTGAGCTGGACCGCGACCTCGCGGCGCGCCTGCGGACCCATTCCCAGCTCACAGTCATCGAGTCCGACGTGCTCCGGGTGGACTTCGCGCAGCTGCAGGCGGCCCATGCACCGGCCCGGTTGCGGGTGGTCGGCAACCTGCCTTACAACATCTCCTCGCCCATCCTGTTTCACCTGCTGCCGTTTGCGGCGCTGATCGAAGACCAGCACTTCATGTTGCAGAAGGAGGTGATTGATCGCATGGTGGCGCAGCCTGCCACCGCTGCCTACGGGCGCCTGTCGGTGATGCTGCAGTGGCGCTACGCGATGGAGGATGTGCTCTTCGTGCCGCCCGAGGCCTTCGATCCGCCGCCAAGGGTGGACAGTGCGGTGGTGCGGATGGTGCCCCATGCGCAGCCGGCGCCTGTGGATCCCGAGCGGCTGTCGCAGTTGGTGCAGGTGGCGTTCAGCCAGCGGCGCAAGCTGCTGCGGCACACCCTGGGGCGGTGGCTGGAGGAACGCGGCTTCGCCGGCGACTTCGACACGCAACGGCGCGCCGAGGAGGTGCCGGTGGCGGAGTATGTGGCGTTGGCGCAGGCCCTGGGGCCAGCCTGAGCCGCAGGATCAGGCATGAAAAAAGCCCGGCGAAGCCGGGCTTTTTCTTGGGGCGCTGCGTGTGCAGGTCAGGCCGCCGCGAGCCAGTAGCCCGCGTTGAAGGGGCTGCTCATGCGCAGTGCCAGCGGCGATACGTCGACCAGTTTGTCGGTGGGCATCTTCTCGCCGTTGTCGGTGACGGGGGCGGCCACTGCCGGGACCTCGCCGTTAGCCTCTTTCGCCCGTTCTGCTTGGCTGGTGTGTGCAGAACGGGCTACAGAAAAGAATAGAAACATCGGAAGGGGACCTTTCGGTCGGACCAGTAATCCGCGGTGTCACGGAAGATGTCCAGCAGCTGCTCGCGCGCTTCCTTGTCGAACTTGGCATGGGCCGGAATTTGCTCGAGCACCACGACGAAGCCGGGCTGCGGACCTGACTTGTGGACCGGGTCCGTCATGCAGTCGTACAGCGCGTCGAAGTTTTTGCCGAAATGGGCGGGCAGCATGAACTGCTGGGCGATCATGTCGAGCACCTCGGGCTTGCTCTGGGCATTGGCGAGGTTGGCGTACAGGAAGTGATGACCCAGCGCGCTGGCCGCATCCTGCAGGTCCTGCACGCGGTGCGCGCGGATGGACTGCACGATGTTGGTGCGGACGCTCTTGAGGGGCGTCTCGCTGATGTCGGGGCGAAGGACTTTCTCCATCTCCGCGTCTCTTTCCGAGTTCAAAAACAGGTCCCGCTTCATCGGGGCTTACTCCGTCTGGCTTTCGCCGGGTGGCGAGGGTCGGTCTCTGCGTCACGCCGCCGGCAGTGAGGGTGCGCGAGTGAGCGCAAACTTGAGGCGGCGGCGGGGGGCGTTCGGGTTAACCCGAGAATTCAAGGCAGGAGTGTGACCGATCCCGCCTCAAAAGGCAAGTCAATGCCCAAAATTTGAGCAAAGCGCAGGGCTAGTCCGGTGTCGGAGGAGTCCTGCTGAGTGGGCGCTTACCTTTTGGGGCGCGCCCTGCCAGCCTAGCGTGCGGCGTTGGCGTCGGCCACGGTCAGGGCCGTCATGTTGACGATGCGTCGCACTGTCGCGCTGGCGGTCAGGATATGCAGGGGCTTGGCCGACCCCAGCAGCACCGGGCCGATGGCGATGTTGCCGCCGGCGGCGGTCTTGAGCAGGTTGTAGGCGATGTTGGCCGCGTCGATGTTGGGCAGCACCAGCAGGTTGGCGTCGCCGAGCAGTGTGCTGTTGGGCATCAGCTGTCGTCGCGCGGCGCCGTCCAGGGCCACGTCGCCGTGCATCTCGCCATCCACCTCCAGCCACGGCGCCTGTGCGCGCAGCAGGTCCAGCACCTGGCGCATCTTGACCGCGCTGGGCTGGTTGCTCGAGCCGAAGTTGGAGTGGGACAGCAGCGCCGCCTTGGGCTTGATGCCGAAGCGCATCATCTCCTCAGCCGCCATGACGGTGATCTCGGCCAGCTGCTCGGCGCTCGGGTCGTAGTTGACATGCGTGTCCACCAGGAAGACCTGACGGCCCGGCAGCAGCAGGCCATTCATGCAGGCATAGGTCTGCACGCCCGGGCGGCGTCCGATCACCTGGTCGGCGTACTGCAGGTGCATCGAGGTCTGGCCCCAGGTGCCGCAGATCAGTCCGTCGACCTGGTCCTTGTGCAGCAGCATCGCGCCGATCAGCGAGAGGCGACGGCGCATCTCGATCTTGGCCATCTGTACCGTGACGCCCTTGCGCTCGGTCATGCGGTGGTAGGTCTGCCAAAAGTCGCGGTAGCGGTCGTCCTGTTCGACGTTGACCACGTCGTAGTCGATCCCTTCGCGCAGGCGCAGGCCGAAGTTCTCGATGCGCTGGGCGATCACGGCGGGG
>CAZUKC010000022.1:0-12849 GCA_964620375.1 uncultured Ramlibacter sp.
TGTCCAGGATGATCCCGCCGCCGTCTTCGCTGCGGTAGTTCCAGGAGGGGCGCTGGATCGGTTGCAGGTCGCCCTCGAACACCCAGTAGCCGAACTCGATGCGTACGCTCAGCATCTTTCCGAAGAAGCCCGCACGCCGCAGCATGTCCAGCTTGCGCAGCCCCGGCAGGAACAGCTTGTCCTGCACCGCGCCGTGCTTCAGACCTGAGGACTGCGCCAGGCGCGCGACCTCCACCGCCTCGTTCAGGTTGGTGGCGATGGGTTTCTCGCAATAGACGTGCTTGCCGGCACGGATCGCCTTCGCGAGCAGGGTGGGGCGCATCTGCGTGGTTCCGGCGTCGAAGAAGACAGTGTCGTCCTTGTTCGCCAGTGCCGCATCCAGATTGGTTCCGAAACGCTCGATGCCGTGCGCGCGGGCCAGGGCCTCGATCTTGGCGCCGTCACGCCCGATCAGGATCGGGTCGGGCATCACGCGCGTACCGTTGGACAGCTTCAAGCCCCCTTCCTTGCGCAGGGCGACGATGGAGCGAATCAGGTGCTGGTTCATCCCCATGCGGCCGGTGACGCCGTGCATGATGAGTCCGAGTCGTTGGGTGGTCATGTGCTTTTCCTTGTGGATGGTTCGGTGTCGCCGGCGCCCTTCCGACGGCGAGGCGGTCGAGGCTGGCCCAGTCGGGTGTGGCCGCGCGCGCGTAGCCCGGGGCGTGGAGGCTGCGCAGGGCCAGGCGGCCGTGCGCAACCCGCAGGCGCACGCCCCGGGTGTCATGGGTGTACAGGCCCGGGTGTCCGCGCAGGAAGTCCATCGTCTCCGCCTCGGGTGCGGTGCCGAAGCCCCAGACATAGTGATGGCCGTTGCGTTCGATGTGGGCCACGCCCAGGCTGGCGGCCAGCAGGGTGTCCTGCTGCACGGCGAGGCCCGCCTGGCAGGTGAGGTCCTCGCCCGAAAGGATGTGACCGGGCCGGCCCCGCAGGCGTGCGGCGTGTGCCAGGGAGCGGTAGATGCCCTTGCAGGCCTTGCTGGAGATGCCTCGGTAGCCCTGGGTCAGGCCCTGCGTCAGCACCGCGTCGTCGTCGTCGGATTCGTCCAGGATCACGGGCACCGGGATGCGCGCACCCGCCAGCGACTGCTGCAGCGCGAGGTAACGGGGCAGGGGCTGCTCCAGCAGCAGGGTACGCTGCACCAGGCGCGCGGTGGCGGGCTGACGCGCCAGCGTGGCAAACAGCGACTCGATCTGGGCGACGCTGGCATAGGTCTCGTTGCCATCCAGCGTCACGCGGTAGTCCGGCACGCGCGCGAGCAGCCGCTCGATGCGGGTCAGGCGTTCCACGTCGGCCTCGGGTTGGCCGCAGAGTTTGAGCTTGAAATAGCACAGGCCGTAGCGGGCGATCGCGTCCTCCAGCGTGTCTGGCAGGCCGTCGTCCAGCGGCGTGCCGGCATCGTCCGCCTCCAGCCGGTCGGCCAGGCCCACGGTGTGCCGCAGCCACACGCTGTCCGGGCGCACCAGGCGGATCGACGCGGACCAGGGATCGCCCAGGATTCCAGCCTGCACCCCGCTGACCCAGTCCAGGCCGCGGGCGCGCAGCACCGCATCGGCGATGGCCTTGTCGATCAGCGCCGGACCGAACTGGGCGGCCAGGCGCGGCAGGCCCTCGGCTACGCCCCGGACAATCGCCTGTGCGCCGGCGCTGGCGGATAGCGAATAGGCGCTGGCGGCCGCTGGCGTGGCCAGGCAGGCCTCGCGCGCCGCGCTCACCGCACGCCGCAACTGCCTGAAGTTGTCTTCGTGGGTGAGCGTCGGTGACTTGTCGAACCACTTGGGCACCATGAGCTCGGCGCTGGCACCCTCGACCTCACGGCCGTCCACCTGCAGCCGCACCCGCACGAAGGCCTGCGGGCAGGCCGTCACGGTGGCGGCACCGAAGCGAAAGGGCATGCGCAGCGTCACCGGTCGCTCGAAGGCCGCGATCTCGCGCACGGTAAAGCCGATGCAGGCGCCGCGTGTCATGCGGTGGCCCTCCACAGGGCCTGCAGATGGCCGGCGGCAAAGGCCGCAGTGGTGGCGCCGTCGGGGATGTAGTCGAAGGGTTCCACTGCCACCCACCCGTCGTAGGCCTGCTCGCGCAGCACGCGCACGAGAGGCAGCAGGTCGGTGTCGCCCTGACCCGGGCCGCGACGGTTGCGGTCGTTCACCTGCACGTGCGCGATGTCGCCCGAACGAAGATGCCGCGCCAGCACCTGCGCGATCGGCGTGGACTCTGACTGCGAGGCGGCGCTGGCATCCAGCATGGTGCGGATCGCCGGCGAGCCGATGCGGTTCACCAGCGTGGCAGCCTCTCCGACCGTATTCACCACCGGGGTTTCCTTGGGGGACAGCGGCTCCAGGCAATAGGTGACGGCGGCCTGTTCGGCCCAGGGGGCGATACGGCGCAGGCTGTCTTCCAAGCGCGCGCGGGCGTCGTCCAGGGTCTGACCGGGCTGCGGATTGCGCTGGGCTGGCGAGCCGTGCACCAGGACCCGGGCTGCGCAGTGGTGCGCGAAGTCGATCAGGCGACGGATCCAATCCAGGGTGGCCTGTCGTACCTTGTCCTCGGGGCTGACCATGGACAGCCCCTCGGGCCGGACCAGCAGCCAGTGCAGGCTGGGGATCGCCAGCCCGTGGCTGCGGGCGGTGGACTGTACCCAGGTGGCCAGGCGGTCGTTCAGCTCGGACGCGTCCTGGAACAGGGTGAAGGGCGCGACCTCCAGGCCCTGGTAGCCCAATTGGGCCGCCAGTGCGCACTGCCCCTCGAAAGGCAGGTGGCGCAGCACCTCGTTGCACAGCGCCAGCTTCATGCGGTGACCGGCCTCGTCTGGCGGGACTTGTGCAGGGACCACAGCTTCCAGGCGATAGTGCCGAAGATCATGGCCGCCACGACCGCCGAGATCGGGCGGGTGAAGAAGGGCGTGAGGTCGCCGTCGGACAGGATCAGGGCGCGGCGCAGGTTCTTCTCCAGCAGGTCACCCAGCACGATGCCCAGGACCAGCGGCGCCATCGGGTAGCCGAACTGCCGCAGGAAATAGCCCAGGATGCCGAAGGCCAGCATCACGTACACGTCGAACATGCGGCCGGCGATCGCGAAGCTGCCCACGGCGCACAGCACGAAGATGATCGGTACCAGCACGTGCTGGGGTACGCGCAGTACCTGTACCAGTGCCTTGGTCAGGACCAGGCCGTAGATCAGGATGCCGATCGTGGCGAACAACATCATGGCCACCACGTCGTACACGAAGGTGGGGTTCTCAATCATGATCATCGGCCCCGGTTTGATGCCGTGGATGATCATGGCGGCCATGAGGACTGCCGCAGGCGCGGAGCCAGGAATGGCGAGCGTGAGCACGGGGATCACTGCGCCTGGCACGCAGGCGTTGTCGCCGGTCTCGGCGGCCATCAGGCCTTCGACGGATCCCTTGCCGAATTGCTCCTTTTCGGGGCTGGCGCGCTTGGCGGCGGCATAGGAGGACCAGGCGGCCACGTCCTCGCCCACGCCGGGCACGATGCCGACGGCAGTGCCGATCAGGCCCGAGCGCAGGATGGTGCGCCAGTACTGGAAGACGTCACGGATACGCGGAATGACCGTGTCGAAGGCGCTGATCTTGACCGGCGCCTGCCGCTCGCGGATAGCGGTGAGGAGTTCCGCGAAGCCGAAGGCGCCCACCAGCGCGGGCACCAGCGAGATGCCGCCGGCCAGGTCACGCACGCCGTAGGCGAAGCGTTCGAAGCCGTACTGCGGCTCCTGGCCGATGCCGGCGATGAACAGGCCCACGATGCCTGCGATCCAGCCCTTGAGCGGGTCATCGCCGGTCAGGGTGCCTGCGATGATCACGCCGAACAGCGCCAGCCAGAAGAACTCGTAGGCGCCGAACTTCAGCGCCATGCCACCCAGCACCGGGGTGAAGGCGGCCAAAAAGAACATCCCGATCAGGGTGCCCATGACCGAGCCGGTCGTGGCGATGCCCATGGCCCGCCCCGCCAGGCCCTGACGCGCCAGCGCATAGCCGTCCAGACAGGACGCAGCGGACGCGGGCGTGCCCGGGATATTGAGCAGGATGGCCGAGCGCGAGCCGCCGTAGATGGCGCCCACGTAGGTGCAGATCAGGATCAGGAGCGCTTGGTTCGGTGGCAGCTTCAGCGTCAGCGTCGTCATGAGCGCCAGCGCCATCGTGGCGGTCAACCCCGGCAGGGCGCCCATGATCACGCCCACCAGGCAGGACAGCAGGGCGTAGAAGATGATCTCGGGCGTACTGAACCCGGCGATCGATTGGGCCAGGCCCAGCACTCCATCCAGCATATCGGGGACTCAGGGCAGACGAACGAGGAAGATTTCCTGGAACACGAAGAACACCACCAGCGACGTCACCAGGCCACTGGCCCCGGCGACCAGCAGGCGTCGTGCGCGGGCCTGCGTGGCGTCGGTGAACAGGTAGGTGAAGGCAGCCACGAAGACCGCCGTCGCCAGCACGAAGTGCACGCGCGTGAGCAGCACCAGGCAATAGGTCAGCGCCAGGCCCAGAGTGATCAGGACACGTGCGTTGAACAGGGGCTGCGCGTCGGCGGCCACGGCGCGCGCGCGCCAGCCGCGGACGATCAACATCAGACCGAGCAGGGCCACCAGTGCACCGATCAGCCCCGGCACGAAGCCTGGGTAGGTGTAGACGGTGGCCCCCATCGATTCGAATCGCTCCATGCGCAGCGACTCGAACACGATGGCGGCGCCCACGGCGATCCAGACCGCGCCACCCCAGAGGTCGCTGCGGCTGCCGGAAGCTTGGCTCATGGTGCGGGGCTCAGGGCCTGGGGATGCCCACCGTGTCGGGCGAAACCTTGGCCTTGCCTGCCGCGTGCTGGGTCCAGGCGTAGGACTGGATGGCGGGCATCACCGCCTTCAGGGCCTCGTCGCCGGCCATCGGGGCGAACATCGCGCCGCGCCCCTGCGCGTAGTTGCGCAGGGCGGCGCTCTTGGTCATCTCGGTGGTCCAGATGCGGTCCAGGGTCTGCTTGATTTCAGCCGGCGCCGCCTTGGGCACGAAGATCCCGAAGTAGTTGATCGGGTCCTTGAAGCCCGGGATGAACTGCGACAGCGGCGGCACGGTGCCGAAGCCCTCGATCTCCAGCGGCTTGTCGCTGACCACGGCCAGCGGGCGGATCTTCTTGGCGCGGATCATGTCGGTCTGCTCGGCGGCCAGCTGGGTCGTGAGGTTGGCCTCGCCCGAGGCGGCCGCCACGGCGGCCGGCGCGCCGCCGTCGTAGGTCACGTGCTTGTAGGTGACGCCGGCGGCACGCGCCAGTGCCTCGATCGCGGAGTGGCCGCTGGAGTTCACGCCGGCGGTGGCCACCGAGATCGCGCCCGGTCGGGCCTTCATAGCCGCCAATAGCTCGTTCATGTTCTTGTAGGGGGTGTCGGCGTTGACGCCGACCACGGACACGTGGGCCACGTTGATGTACAGGTTCCAGTCCGAGATGGAGGTGTCCACCATGCCCAGCACGCGGTAGGTGCCCAGGTCCTTGGCGGCGCCGGCGGTCCAGGTGTAGCCGTCGGGGGCGGCGGCCATGGCGTTCTTGGTGCCCACCGAGCCGGAGGCGCCGGGCTGGTTCTGGATCACGATCTTCTGTCCCAGGTGCTTCTCCAGTTCGGCGGCGGCCACGCGGGTGACCTGGTCGGTCGATCCGCCCGGCGCCCAAGGCACGATCAGCGTGATCGGCTTGTTCGGTTTCCAGTTGGCTTGGGCGAAGGCGCCGGTACAGGCCACAGAGGCCAGCAGGGCGGTGATGACGTGGCGGCGTTGGAAGGTGGTGGGCACGGTGGTCTCCTCGAAGGTGGGTGGGATGCAGTCGGGGCGGCTGCCTCCGCATCACAAGATCGCCGCTCTAATTCACTGTCTGGTTAATTCTAGAAAGCGGTGCGGGGCTGTCAACGCCGCCCGCCGCTCAGCTTCTCAGGACATACCCTAGGATCACGTCGCCCATGTGGGACAGCCGCTCGCTGCGCGCCTTGGGCGACATCAGGTCGCGCCCGAAGATGGCCGAGAGGGTGGGGTTGTTGGATAGGTAGAAGTACGACATCCCGGCGATCGAGATGTACAGCTGCAGGGCGTCGATGCCGCCCCGAAACTGGCCGCTCTTGCGACCGCGCTCCAGGATGTCCGCCAGCATCTCGATCAGCGGCGAGTTCAGGGCCCGCGCGCGCTGCGAGTTCTTCAGGTGGCGGGCGCGGTGCAGGTTAGCGCTACTGAGCAGCGTGAGGAATTCCGGGTGGGCAATGTAGTAATTCCAGGTGAATTCCACCAGTGCCCGCATGGCGGCGGCGGGCTCCAGCGCCTCGAGATTCAGGGCCCTTTCCTGCTCGCGGATCTGGCGGTAGGACTGCTCCAGCACCGCCTGGAACAACTGGTCCTTGTCCTGGAAGTAGTAGTAGATCAGGCGCTTGTTCAACTGCGCCTTTTCCGCGATGGCGTCCATGCGCGCGCCGCCCAGGCCATGCTGTGCGAATGCCTCTGTGGCGGCCGCCAGGATGGCCGCCTGCGAGCGCTCGGCGTCCCGCAGCTTTTCCTGCGGCGGGGCAGCAGGCGCGCTGGTTTTACGGGGCGTTTTCTTTTCGGCGGGCACGGCGAGATAGTTAACTGTCTGGTGAATTAAGTCAAGTGTCGGGCCGTTGCATGCTGGCGCGCCAGCCCCCGGGTTACCCCTGATCAGCCCCCCAGGCCCGGCTGGCAGAATTATTTCAAGCCTGAAGCAATTTCAACCGGAACACCTTCCATGAAGATCGTCTGCATCGGCGGCGGCCCCGCGGGCCTGTACTTCGCGCTTCTGATGAAGAAGCTCGGCGCCCACCACGACATCACCGTGGTCGAACGCAACAAGCCCTACGACACCTTCGGCTGGGGCGTGGTCTTCTCCGACCAGACCATGGAGCACATGCGCCAGTGGGACCCGCAGACCGCGGACGAAGTGCAGCAGGCCTTCAACCACTGGGACGACATCGAGCTGCATTTCAAGGGCCGCGTGATCCGCTCCGGCGGCCACGGCTTCGTGGGCATCGGCCGCAAGAAGCTGCTGAACATCCTGCAGGCCCGCTGCGAGCAACTGGGCGTGAAGCTGCTGTTCGAGCAGGACGCCGATTCGGACCTGGACTACCCCGACGCCGACCTGATCATCGCCAGCGACGGCATCAACTCCAAGGTGCGCCAGCGCCTGGCCCATGTCTTCAAGCCCGACATCGTCACCCGCCCCAACCGCTACATCTGGCTGGGAACGAACCGCCTGTACGACGCCTTCACCTTCCTGTTCGAGAAGACCGAACATGGCTGGTTCCAGGCCCACGTCTACAAGTTCGACGAGCAGACCTCCACCTTCATCGTCGAATGCCCCGAGCATGTCTGGAAGGCCCACGGCCTGGATCAGGCCGACCAGGAGGCTTCCATTGCCTTCTGCGAAAAGCTCTTCGCCGCCAACCTCCAGGGCGAAAAGCTCATGACCAACGCGCGGCACCTGCGCGGATCGGCCTGGCTCAATTTCCAGCGGGTGAAGTGCGAGCAGTGGTCGCACTTCAACGGTAAGAGCCATGTGGTGCTGATGGGGGATGCGGTGCACACCGCGCACTTCGCCATCGGCTCGGGCACCAAGCTGGCCCTTGAAGACGCCATCGAGCTCACGCGCCAGTTCCAGGCCATGGGCGACACCGCCGACCGCATCCCCGAGGTGTTGAAGCGTTACCAGGAGGTACGCGCCATCGACGTGATCCGGCTGCAGAACGCCGCCTGGAACGCGATGGAATGGTTCGAGGTCTGCGGCGAACGCTATTGCGACCAGCTCGAGCCCGAGCAGTTCATGTACTCCATGCTCACGCGCAGCCAGCGTATCAGCCACGAGAACCTGCGCCTGCGTGACAAGGGGTGGCTCGAGGGCTACGAGTCCTGGTTCGCCGGGCGGGCAGGGCAGAAGGGCGTACGCCCACCCATGTTCACGCCCTACACCCTGCGCTCGGTCACTCTGAAGAACCGCGTGGTGGTCTCGCCGATGGCGCAGTACATGTCTGAGGGCGGCCGGGTGGGCGACTACCACCTGGTGCACCTGGGCGCGCGCGCCCTGGGGGGCGCGGGTCTGGTCTTCGCGGAAATGAGCTGCGTCAGCCCCGAAGGTCGCATCACCCCCGGATGCCCGGGCCTGTGGACCGACGAACAGATGCAGGACTGGAAACGCATCGTCGACTGGGCGCACGCACACAGCGACGCCAAGATGGCGATGCAGATCGGCCACGCCGGCCCCAAGGCCTCGACCTGCACGCCCTGGCAGGGCGGCGGCATGGACCAGCCCCTGCCCGAGGGCAACTGGCCGCTGATCGCCGCGTCCGCCGTGCCGTATCTTGACGACGGCCCCTTGCCGCGTGCCATGGACCGCCGCGACATGGACACCGTGAAGAACGAGTTCGTGAACGCGGCGCGCCGCGCCGCGCAGGCGGGTTTCGACTGGTTGGAGCTGCACTGCGCGCACGGCTACCTGCTGTCGTCCTTCATCTCACCCCTGACCAACCGCCGACGCGACGACTACGGCGGTAGCCTGGAGAACCGCCTGCGCTACCCGCTGGAAGTGTTCCAGGCGGTGCGCGCCGTCTGGCCCGAGCACCTGCCGATGTCGGTGCGCATCTCCGCGCACGACTGGGTGGAAGGTGGCATCACCCCGGCCGACGCGGTGCAGATCGCCCGCGCCTTCAAGGCCGCCGGCGCCGACATGATCGATTGCTCCTCGGGTCAGGTCAGTCCGCACCAGAAGCCGACCTACGGCCGCATGTACCAGACACCCTTTGCCGACCGCGTACGCCAGGAGGCCGGCATCGCCACCATCGCGGTGGGTGCGATCAGCGAGGCCGACCACGTGAACAGCGTGATCGCCGCCGGCCGCGCCGACCTGTGCGCCGTGGCCCGGCCGCACCTGGCCAATCCCGCCTGGACCCTGCAGGAGGCCGCCCGCATCGGCTACACCGGTCTGGCCTGGCCCAAGCCCTATCAATCGGGCAAGCCGCAGCTGGAGGCCGCCTTCGCCCGGGAGCGTGCGATGCAGACCGCCGGCCGCGGCGACTGAAGGTCTCCCCCCATGGCCAGTACCCCCGTCACCGCACACGCCACCACCGACATGGAGGTGCGCGCGCACGAAGACCACCACGCGTCCCTGCGGCTGTGGCTGCGGCTGCTCTCGTGCACCACCCGTATCGAGGACACCGTGCGCCAGCGCCTGCGCGAGCATTTCGGGCTGACCCTTCCGCGCTTTGACCTGATGGCGCAACTGGAGCGCGAACCCCAGGGCCTGGCGATGGGCGAGCTCTCGCGCCGCATGATGGTCACCGGCGGCAACGTGACGGCCATCGTCGCCCAGCTCGAAAGCGAGCAGCTGGTGCAGCGCCAGACCCATGCCGACGACCGCCGCAGCTTCACCGTGCGCCTCACGCCTGCTGGCCGCCGCGCCTTTGCGGCCATGGCCCGCGACCACGAGGCCTGGATCGTCGAACTGCTGTCGCCCCTGAGCGAGCGGCAGCAGGACCAGCTGTATCGCCTGCTCGGCACCCTCAAGGGCGGCCTGGCATCCCCACCCCCCGAACCCCGAGAGACGCCATGAACACCACGCGCCACCTGCCCGGGCAGCCCCATGCGCTGCCCCGCCATCAACAGCCGATGTCGGGATACCGTGCCGAGCACTTTCTGCTGGAGGTGAAGGACGGCGTCGCCACCGTGACCCTGAACCGTCCCGAGCGCAAGAACCCGCTGTCCTTCGACTCCTACGCCGAGCTGCGCGACTTCTTTCGCGCCCTGAGCTATGCGCCCGACGTGCACGCGGTGGTGATCACCGGCGCGGGCGGCAACTTCTGCTCCGGTGGCGACGTGCACGAGATCATCGGCCCCCTCACGACACTGGACATGCCAGGCCTGCTCGCCTTCACCCGCATGACGGGCGATGTGGTCAAGGCCATGCGCGCCTGCCCGCAGCCCATCGTGGCAGCCGTCGACGGCGTGTGCGCGGGGGCGGGCGCCATCCTGGCCATGGCCTCCGACCTGCGTTATGGCTCTGACCGCAGCAAGGTCTACTTCCTGTTCAACAAGGTGGGCCTGGCCGGCTGCGACATGGGCGCCTGCGCCATCCTGCCGCGGATCATCGGACAGGGCCGCGCCAGCGAGCTGCTGTACACCGGCCGCGGCCTGGGCGCCGAGGAAGCCGAGCGCTGGGGCTTCTACAACCGGGTCTGCGCCCCCGACGCGGTGCTGGCGCAGGCGCAGGCCCTGGCGGCGCAGATCGCAGCGGGTCCCACCTTTGCCAACGGCATCACCAAGAAGATGCTGCACCAGGAATGGAACATGGGCGTGGACGAGGCCATCGAGGCCGAGGCCCAGGCCCAGGCGATCTGCATGGCCACCAACGACTTCCACCGCGCCTACCACGCCTTCGTGGCCAAGAAGACGCCGGTGTTCGGGGGAGATTGAGACGTGGCCACGACCGTAGCGACTCAGGCTGCCAGCCCGCCCGAACTGGACTGGCCCTTCTTCGACCCCGCGCACCGCGACTTCAAGGTGCGCCTGGACGCCTGGAGCGCGCAGCACCTGCCCCAGGGCGCGCATGACGAATCGCGCGCCGCGGTGGATGCCGAATGCCAGCGCCTGGTGGCCTTGCTGGGGCAGGGCGGTTGGCTGCGGCATGCGGTCGCCGGCACCGCATACGGCGGCGCCGCCGACCACATCGACACCCGCCAACTGTGCCTGCTGCGCGAGACCCTGGCCTTTCACAACGGCCTGGCCGACTTCGCCTTCGCCATGCAGGGCCTGGGCTCGGGCGCGATCAGCCTGCGCGGCACGCCCGAACAGAAACAGGCCTACCTGCCCCGCGTCGCCAGCGGCCAGGCGTTGGCGGCTTTCGCCCTGAGCGAGCCCGAAGCCGGCTCGGATGTGGCTGCCATGCAGTGCGCGGCGACGCCCACGGCGCAGGGCTACGAACTGAACGGACGCAAGACCTGGATCTCCAATGGCGGCATCGCCGCCTTCTACGTGGTCTTCGCCCGCACGGGCGAGGCGCCAGGGGCGCGCGGTATCAGCGCCTTCATCGTCGATGCCGACAGCCCCGGCCTGTCCATTGAGGAGCGCATCGACGTGGTCGCCCCGCACCCGCTGGCGACCCTGCGCTTTGACAGGGTGCAGGTGCCCGCCAGCCGCCGCATCGGCCCGGCGGGCGAGGGCTTCAAGGTGGCCATGGCCACGCTGGACGTATTTCGCACCTCGGTGGCGGCTGCGGCCCTGGGTTTCGCCCGGCGCGCGCTGCACGAGTCGGTGGCCTGGGCGCGCTCGCGCCAGATGTTCGGCCAGAGCCTGGCCGATTTCCAGATCACCCAGAGCAAGATCGCCCAGATGGCGACGCTGCTGGACGCCGCCACGCTGCTGACCTACCGCGCCGCCTGGCTGCGAGACCAGGGTCAGCGCATCACGCGCGAAGCGGCCATGGCCAAGATGACGGCCACCGAGAACGCGCAGCAGATCATCGACATGGCGGTGCAGATGCATGGCGGCATGGGGGTGAAGAAAGGTTGCATCGTCGAATCCCTGTACCGCGAGATCCGCGCGCTGCGGATCTACGAGGGCGCGACCGAGGTGCAGCAGCTGATCATCGGCAAGGACCTGTTGCGCGGTTAAGGCCGCACTGGAGGACGCAATGAGCGAGACGACCCTGGCCCCCAGCAGCCACGTCGACACTTTTACCCGCGACCGTCTGCCCCCGATCGCGCAGTGGCCGGTCTTCGTCTTCGACCGGCCCGAAGTGCGCTACCCCGAGCAGATCAACTGCGCGGTGGAACTGGTGGACCGCCACGTGCGCGAGGGCCGCGGTGGCCGTATCGCGCTGCATGGCAGCACCGCGCCCGGGGGCGGCGAGCCTTTTGCTTGGACCTATGCCCAGTTACAGGACCAGGTGCACCGCATCGCCCTGGTGCTGACACGTGATATGGGCCTGGTCCCGGGCAACCGCCTGCTGCTGCGAGGTGGCAACAGCCCCATGATGGCTGCCTGCTTCCTGGCCGCGGTGCAGGCGGGCCTGGTGGTGGTGCCCACCATGCCGCTGCTGCGCGCCGCGGAGCTGGCCCAGATCATCGAGAAGGCGCAGGTGAGCGCTGCGCTGTGCGACAGCCTGCTGCTGGAGGAACTGCAGCATTGCATGACCGCGGGGCATGCCCACCATGCGCCCGCCCTGCGGCAATGCGTGGCGTTCCGAAGCGCCGACGCCCAGGGCCTGGAGCAGCGCATGCAGCGACAGTCCGGCGCCTGGACGCCGCACCCCACCAGCCGCGATGACGTCTGCCTCATCGCCTTTACCAGCGGCACCACCGGCAAGCCCAAGGGCACCCTGCATTTCCACCGCGATGTGCTGGCCATGTGCGACCTGTTCCCGCGCCACATCCTGAAGATGCGCGAGGACGACGTGGTGTGCGGCACGCCGCCGATTGCCTTCACCTTCGGCCTGGGCGGTCTGCTGGCCTTTCCCCTGCGCTATGGCGCGAGCACGGTGCTCCTGGAGAAGCACACGCCCGAGACGCTGCTGCACACCATCGCGAAGTACCGCTGCACCCAGTGCTACACCGCGCCCACCTTCTACCGCCAGATGGCGGGCCTGGCGGGGGGCTATGACCTGTCCAGCCTGCGCCACCCGGTGTCGGCGGGCGAGGCCCTGCCCGACGCCACCCGGCAACTCTGGAAGCAGGCCACCGGCATCGAGATGACCGACGGCATCGGCGGCACCGAGGTGATCCACATCTACATCTCCAGCGCGGGCCAGCAAGTGCGTG
>CAZUKC010000023.1:0-276 GCA_964620375.1 uncultured Ramlibacter sp.
CGGTCCAGCCGGTGAAGCGGTTTTCGAGGTTCCAGGTCGATTCGCCGTGGCGAATGAGGACGAGTTTGTACATGGGCAAGTGCCTGTCGAAGCCAAGGACAAAGCCGAGATTCTAGAATCCGGGACTTTCCGCCTGCCTGCGAGGACCCCTGTGAAGTTCATCATCGACAACTGGATGCTTATCGCGGTGGCACTGGCCTCCGGCACCATGCTGCTGTGGCCCGCCCTGCGCGGTGCCGGCGGCTCGATGCTGCTGCTGCCCCTGCTGGTGAGCGG
>CAZUKC010000023.1:286-12844 GCA_964620375.1 uncultured Ramlibacter sp.
CCTCGATGACGGTGCCGGCGGCACGGGCCTGAATCCGACGGCCGCCGTGCAGTTCATCAACCGCGAGAAGGCGGTCGTGGTCGACGTGGGTGACGCGCAGGACTATGCCGCGGGCCATGTGGGCGGCGCCCAGCATGTGCCGCTGGACCAGCTCGAGGCGCGACTGCCCGAGGTGGTGCGCAGCAAGTCCACTCCCGTGCTGCTGGTGTGCCCCAGCGGCGGCCGCGCCCAGCGCGCGCAGGGCGTGGCCCGCAAGCTGGGCTATGAGAAGGCGCAGGCCCTGGCCGGCGGTCTGCGGGCCTGGAAAGAGGCCAGCCTGCCCCTCGAGAAAGCCTGACCCCCGCTCCCTCCCCGAGACAACCGCCATGTCCCAACCTTCCGTCCGCATGTACACCACGGCCGTCTGCCCCTATTGCCAGCGCGCCAAGCAGTTGCTCAAGGCGCGCGGCGTCGAGCAGATCGAAGAGATCCGCATCGACACCGACCCGCAGGCGCGGGCCCACATGATGGAGGTCACCGGTCGGCGTACCGTGCCGCAGATCTTCATTGGCCAGACCCATGTGGGCGGCTGCGACGACCTGATCGCGCTCGACGGCCGCGGCGGCCTGATGCCGCTGCTGCAAGCCGCCTGAGATAATCCGGCGTCTGAACCCCTTCCAGCCCGCCCGGCCTGCCGGGCGGGCTTCTTCTTGATACGAAAGCGAGCCATGGCCGATACCCAGGACCCCGTCTTCCACATCCAGCGCGTCTACCTGAAGGAGGCCTCGCTCGAACAACCCAACTCGCCCGCGATCCTGCTGGAGCAGGAGCAGCCCACGGTCGATATCCAACTGGGTATCGAGGCCGGCCAGGTGGCCGACGGCGTGTACGAGGTCTGCGTCACTGCCACGGTCACCACCAAGATCGCCGATCGCACGGTGTTCCTGGTCGAGTGCAAGCAGGGCGGCATCTTCGAGATCCGCAACATCCCCGAAGACCAGATGGGCCCGATCATGGGCATCGCCTGCCCGCAGATCGTCTACCCCTATCTGCGCGCCAGCGTGGCTGACATCATCACCCGCGCGGGTTTCCCGCCGGTGCATCTGTCCGAGATCAACTTCCAGGCGATGTTCGAGCAGCAGCAACAGGCGCAGCAGGGCTCGAGCATCATCACCCAGGCCTGACGCCAGCCAGGCCCGCCGGCCCCCGCGATGAAGATCCTGGTCCTCGGCGCCGGTGCCTGGGGCACCGCCCTCGCGGTGAGTGCCGCAGGGCGCCATGACGTGACCCTATGGGCGCGCGATCCGGCCCAGGCGCGGGCCCTGCGCACGGACCGCGAGAACCGCCGCTACCTGCCCACCGTGGCCTTGCCGGCCCGCATCACGGTCAGCGACGCGGCGCGCGCCGCCGATCTCGTGCCGGGCCATGACCTGGGCATCGTCGCCACGCCGATGGCCGGCCTGCGCAGCCTGCTGGCCGACCTGGCGGATGCCAAGGCGCCGGTGGCCTGGCTTTGCAAGGGCTTCGAGGCGGGCGGCGAGCCCCCGCGCGGCCTGCTCGGACACGAGATCCAGGCCGAGGTCGCGCCACGGCTGCTGGCGGGGGCGCTGAGCGGCCCGAGCTTCGCGCTGGAGGTGGCGCGCGGGCAGCCCACCGCCCTGGTGGCCGCGAGTCCGCATGCGGCCGTGCGCGACACGCTGGTGGCGGCCCTGCACAGTCCCACGCTGCGGGTGTACGCGAACGACGACCTGATCGGGGTCGAAGTGGGCGGTGCGGTCAAGAACGTGATGGCCATTGCCACCGGCCTGTGCGATGGCCTGGGGCTGGGCCTGAACGCCCGCGCCGCGCTGATCACGCGCGGCTTGGCCGAGATGACCCGACTGGGCCTGGCCCTGGGCGCGCGGGCCGAGACCTTCATGGGCCTGTCCGGCCTGGGCGATCTGGTCCTGACCGCCACCGGCGACCTGAGTCGCAACCGGCAGGTGGGCCTGCTGCTGGCGCAGGGTCAGACCCTGGCGCAGGCCGTGCAGTCCCTGGGCCACGTGGCCGAGGGCGTGTACTGCGCCCGCACCGTGCTGCAGCGCGCTGCCCGCCTGGGCGTGGAGATGCCGATCGCCAGTGCGGTGGTGGGCATGCTCGATGGTGCGCTGACCCCGCAGGCTGCGGTCGCGGCCCTGATGGGGCGCGGGGCCCGACCCGAGCACTGAACCCGTACCGCGTCAGGCCAGGTGATCCAGCGCCTGGCGCAGGGGTGCGCTGTCCGATGGCCGCACGACGCGCGCGACCTCCTGACCGTCCTTCAGGAACACCAGCGTGGGCCAGAGCTTGACGCCGTAGCTGCGACCGAGTGGCCGGCCCTTGCCGTCTTCCACCTTCACGTGGCGTAGGCCGGCGTGGCCCTGGAGGGCCTGGGTGATGTGGGGCTGCGCGCCCTGGCACCAGCTGCACCAGTTGGTGCCGAACTCGAGCACGGTGGCGCCGGGCAGGGCGTCGGTGTCGGCGCGCGAGAGCGTCTCGGGGGTGTATGACGTGTCCATCCCGGCATTTTCGCGTCTCCTGCGAAAATACCGGGCTGTCCAGGTGCCAAGGAAGTTCCATGCCCGCGGTGATCCCCGTTGTTGATGTCGAGTACGAGCAGCCTTCGGGCGCCAGCTGCGACACCCGCCATGCCTGGGCCCGGGTGCCGCCCGAGCCTTCGCCGCAGGAGCGCGTGGCGCTCAAGGACCGCATTCACCGCCTGCTCCAGGAGCGCAACGCGGTGATGGTGTCGCACTACTACGTGCACCCCGACCTGCAGGACCTGGCCGAGGAAACCGGCGGCCTGGTCAGTGACTCGCTGGAGATGGCGCGTTTCGGCCGCGACCACCCGGCGCAGACCCTGGTGGTCGCGGGCGTGCGTTTCATGGGTGAGACCTCCAAGATCCTCTCGCCGCACAAGCGCGTGCTGATGCCCGACCTGGATGCCACCTGCTCGCTGGACCTGGGGTGTCCGGTGTCCGAGTTCAGCGCCTTCTGCGACCAGCACCCGGACCGCACCGTGGTGGTGTACGCCAACACCAGTGCCGCGGTGAAGGCGCGGGCCGACTGGGTGGTCACGTCCAGTTGCGCGCTGGAGATCGTGCGCGCGCTCAAGGATGCGGGGCACAAGCTGCTGTGGGCGCCCGACCGCCACCTGGGCAGCTACATCCAGCGCGAGACCGGGGCCGACATGGTGCTGTGGAACGGCTCGTGCATCGTGCACGACGAATTCAAGGCCTTCGAGCTCGAGGCCCTCAAGCGCGAGCACCCCAAGGCCAAGGTGCTGGTGCATCCGGAGTCGCCCGCCGAGGTGGTGGCTCTGGCCGACGCGGTGGGCTCCACCTCCGGCATCCTCAAGGCAGCCCGCGAGATGGACGCCCGCGAGTTCATCGTCGCCACCGACAACGGGATGATGCACAAGCTGCGCACGCTCAATCCGGACAAGGTGTTCATCGAAGCGCCGACCGCGGGCAATAGCGCGACCTGCAAGAGCTGCGCGCACTGCCCCTGGATGGCGATGAACGCGCTGGTCGACGTGGCGCGCGTGCTGGAAACGGGCGCGAATGAGGTGTTCGTGGATCCGGGGCTGGGCGAGCGCGCGAAGCTGCCGATCGACCGGATGCTGGCGTTCACCCAGGGGCTCAAGAACGGCAAGGCGCCCGGGGCGCTGGTGCCGAACATCGGCGCGGCTTGAGCAGGCCTCACCGCCTGCCGATGTTTCAGGTGGCCGCAGTCACGCCCGTCTGTCGCGGCCGCAGCACCGTCGGCACGGCCTGATCCAGGGTGTTCGGGTAGTCGAGGCTGTAATGCAGGCCGCGGCTTTCGTGGCGCATCATGGCCGACATCACGATCAGGTCGGCCACCTGCACCAGGTTGCGCAGTTCCAGCAGGTCGCGCGTGACATGGAAGGCGCTGTAGAAATCCTGGATCTCCTGCTGCAGTAGCGCGATACGACGTGCCGCACGCTCTAGGCGCTTGTTGGTGCGCACGATGCCCACATAGTCCCACATGAAGCGGCGCAGCTCGTCCCAGTTGTGGGAGATCACCACCGCCTCATCGGCGTCGGTCACCCGGCTGTCGTCCCAGACCGGTACGGGCGGTGCCGGGGGCAGCGGGTGGGTCAGGAGGTCCTGGGCCGCGGCGCGCGCGAACACCATGCACTCCACGAGCGAGTTACTCGCCAGGCGATTGGCGCCGTGCAGGCCGGTGTAGGTGGTTTCGCCGATCGCGTGCAGGCCGGGCAATTCGGTGCGGCCGGACAAATCGGTCTGCACGCCGCCGCAGGTGTAGTGCGCGGCCGGCACCACCGGAATCGGCTGGCGCGTGATGTCGATGCCCAACTCCAGGCAGCGTGCATAAATGTTGGGGAAATGCTCCCGGATGAATTCGGGGCTCTGGTGCGAGATATCCAGGTGCACGCAGTCCAGGCCATGCTTCTTCATCTCGAAGTCGATGGCGCGGGCCACCACGTCGCGCGGGGCCAGTTCGGCGCGGGCGTCATGCGCGGGCATGAAACGCGTGCCATCGGGCAGCAGCAGGCGCCCGCCTTCGCCGCGCACGGCTTCGGTGATCAGGAAGTTCTTGACGTGCGGGTGGTACAGACAGGTCGGATGGAACTGGATGAATTCCATGTTGACCACGCTGCAGCCCGCGCGCCAGGCCGCGGCGATACCGTCGCCCGTGGCCGTGTCGGGGTTGGTGGTGTAGAGGTACACCTTGCCCGCGCCGCCGGTGGCCAGGATGGTCTGCGGCGCGCGCAAGGCCACCACCTCGTCGCGTGTCTCGTCCAGGGCGTACAGCCCGAGGCAGCGCTGCGGCGACAGGCCGATCTTGCCGGCGACGATCAGGTCCACCAGCATGTGGTGCTCGAAGATCGTGATGTTGGGCGTGCGCCGCACGTGCTCGATCAGCGTCTGCTGCACGGCGGCGCCGGTGGCGTCGGTCACGTGCACAATGCGCCGCGCGCTGTGCCCGCCCTCGCGCGTGAGGTGCAGCTGGCCGTTCTCCTGCGAGAAGGGCACGCCCAGCGACCGCAGCCACGCGATGCTCTCGGGCGCGTGTTCCACCACGAAGCGGGTGGCCGCGGGGTCGGACAGGCCGGCGCCGGCCACCAGGGTGTCGTCCACGTGGGCGTCGAAGGAGTCGCCCTGTCCCATCACCGCGGCGATGCCGCCCTGGGCCCAGCCGCTGGAGCCATCGGACATCGCGCGCTTGGTGATGACCGCCACGCGCCGCGTGGGTGCCAGGTGCAGGGCGGCGGACAGGCCCGCCAGGCCGCTGCCCACGATGACCACGTCGAAATCCAGGTTCGCGCTGGCGTTCATGCAGAAAGGTGAGCGGGCCGGCGCCTCAGGCCGGCTGGTAGGCCAGACGCACGTAGATGGGAGCGTACGCCTCGGCCTGTGTGAGCTCGATCAGGGTCTCCTTGGCCAGTTCGAGCATGGCGATGAAGGTCACGATGACCACGGGCAGGCCGCGGCCGGTGTCGAAAAGGTTTTCGAATTCGATGAACTTACGGCCTTGCAGCTTGCGCAGGACGATGCTCATATGTTCGCGCACCGAAAGCTCTTCGCGCGAGATCTTGTGGTGCTGCACCAGCTTGGCGCGCTTGAGGATGTCGCGCCAGGCATCCTGCAGGTCGATCACATGCACCTCGGGGAAGCGCGGTTGCAGCGACTGCTCGATGTAAACCTGGGCGCGCAGGACGTCGCGTCCGAGCTGCGGCACCTCGTTCAGGCGCGCCGCGGCCAGCTTCATCTGCTCGTATTCGAGCAGGCGGCGTACGAGCTCGGCCCGCGGGTCTTCAGGCTCCTCGCCCTCGGCCACCCTCTTGGGCGGCAGGAGCATGCGCGACTTGATCTCGATCAGCATGGCCGCCATCAGCAGGTATTCGGCGGCGAGCTCGAGGTTGCGGCTGCGGATCTCGTCGACGTACTGCAGGTACTGGCGCGTGACCCCCGCCATCGGGATGTCCAGGATGTTGAAGTTCTGCTTGCGAATCAGATACAGCAGCAGGTCCAGCGGGCCCTCGAAGGCCTCGAGAAAGACCTCGAGGGCGTCGGGCGGGATGTACAGGTCGGTGGGCAGCGCGAACAGCGGCTCGCCGTACAGGCGCGCCAGGGCCACCTGGTCCACCACCTCGGGCATGCCGGGCAGCTCGGGGGCGACCGGTTCGGGCAGGGTTTCGGTGGTGTTGTCGGTCATGAGCGCGCGGGTTCGCCGCTGCCGTACACGTAGGCCTTTTGGCGTACCCGTGCGGCCTGCCACTCGGACTGCAGCGAGCGGTCGACCTTCTTGTCCCAGAGCAGGGCGCGGCCAGCCCGCTGCTGCGCCTCCAGGTCCGGGCGGGCGGCCTTCAGGCCGTCGATGAACTGGGAGACTTCGGAGTGGTAGTCGGGGCGGCGGAAGATGCGCTGGAGCAGGGACATGGTCGGACCTCAGAGGGAGGATTTTACCGGGGCAAGGCGCGCGCCCGCGACCGCAGGGACAGCAGCCAGGCGACGACCAGTCCGGCCGCCAGGGCGATGGTCAGGTCCAGCACCACGGTCAGGACGAAGGTCAGGAGCATCAGCAGCCGGTAGGTGCCGGTCTGCGTGCGCAGCTTCGCGAACTCGTGCCACTCGCCCATGTTCCAGGCGATGAACACCAGCGTGCCCGCCAGTACCGGCATGGGCACGTGCAGGGCCAGCGGCGCGGCCAGCAGCACCAGGCCCGCCAGTGCCAGCGCATGGGTGACGCCCGCCACCGGGGTGGTGGCGCCGGCACGCACGTTGGTGGCGGTGCGGGCGATGGTGCCTGTCACCGGCATGCCGCCGATGAGGGGCGTCACCATGTTGGCGACGCCCTGCGCCATGAGCTCCTGGTTGGAGTCGTGCTGGCGAAAGTCACCGAGCTGGTCGGCGACACGCGCGCACAACAGCGATTCGATCGCCCCCAGCAGGGCGATGGTCAGGATGGGGGTCACCAGCTGCGTGACGGTGTCCCAGCTCAGGCCAGGCCAAGCCAGGGTGGGCAGACCCTGCGGGATGGTGCCGAAGCGCGAGCCGATGGTGTCCACCGGCAGCTTCAGGGCCCAGGCGGCCAGCGTGAGCGTGACCAGGGCCACGATAGGCGCTGGCACGCGCGCGCCCACCACGGCGATGCTGCGCACCAGGGGCAGGTCGGTCTGGGGCAGGGCGGGACGGGCCCACAGGCGCGGCCACAGCCACAGGCCGGCCACGCACACGCTGCCCAGGGCGAAGGCCGCCGGGTTGAAGGACTGCAGGTGCTGGGCGAGTACCTGCACCTGGTGGAAGAAATCGGCGGGCATCTTGGCCACGGACAGCCCCAGCCAGTCCTTGACCTGCGACAGCGCGATCAGCACCGCGATGCCGTTGGTGAAGCCCACGACGATGCTCACCGGCACATGGCGCACCAGGTTACCCAGTCGCAGCAGCCCCAGCAGGAACAAGAGCACGCCGGCGCAGGCGGTGGCGATCAGCAGATTGGCCACGCCGTGACGTTCCACGATGCCGTAGACGATGACGATGAAGGCCCCGGCCGGGCCGGCGATCTGCACGTTGGAGCCTCCGAGCAGGGACACCAGCAGGCCGCCGACGATGGCCGTCCACAGGCCGGCCTCGGGTTTCAGGCCCGAGGCGATGGCGAATGCCATCGCCAGGGGCAGGGCGACGATGGCGACAGTCAGGCCTGCGCCGAAGTCGTTCTGGAAGGTACGAGCGCCGTAACCGCGCACCGCGTCAACGAGACGCGGCCTGAACGGGGCAGGCGTGAAGCGACTCACCGCACCCGCATACCGGGCTGCGCGCCAGGCCAGGGCTGCAGAACGTAGATGCCGGGGTGGGCCTTCTCGTCGCCGTGGCTGGCGGCCAGCACCATGCCCTCGGAGACGCCGAACTTCATCTTGCGCGGAGCCAGGTTGGCCACCATCACGGTGAGCTTGCCCACCAGGTCTTCAGGCTTGTAGGCGCTGGCGATACCGGAGAAGACGTTGCGCGTCTTTCCTTCGCCCACGTCGAGCGTGAGGCGCAGCAGCTTGGTGGAGCCCTCGACGGCTTCGCACTGCACGATCTTGGCAATACGCAGGTCGATCTTGGCGAAGTCGTCGATGGTGATGGTGGGGGCGAGCGCCTCACCGCCGGGGTCTGCAGGCGTGGTCTCGGACGCCGCCTCGGCCGGCGGCTCGAACAGCGCGTCGAGCTGCTGGGGGTCGACACGCTGCATCAGGTGCTTGTACTCGCCCACGCGGTGGCCCTCGGGCAGCGGCGTGGCCGCGCCCTGCAGCGTGAGCGGCGCGCAGCGCAGGAAGGCTTCAGCCTGCTGCGCGAGCTCGGGCAACACGGGCTTGAGGCAGGCGGTGAGCACCTTGAAATGCTCCAGGCACTCGGAGCAGATGGCGGCGGCGCGATCGGCCTGGCCCTCCTTCACCAGCTTCCAGGGCGCGGCGCCGTCAAAGCGCAGGTTGACCTCGTCGGCGTAGGCCATGATTTCGCGCAGGGCCTTGCCGTACTCGCGCGCCTCGTACAGGCGGGCCACCGAGTCCAGCAGGCGCTGTGGCTGCAGGCTGGCAGCGTCGTGCTTCACCAGCAGGCCGCCCGGCACGAATTTCACCGCGCGGCTGGCGATATTCACGTACTTGCCGATCAGGTCGGCGTTGACGCGGGCCACGAAGTCGTCGGGGTTGAAGTCGACATCTTCCACCCGCCCATTGAGCTTGGCGGCGATGTAGTAGCGCAGCCATTCAGGGTTCATGCCCAGGGCGAGGTACTTGAGCGGGTCGATGCCGGTGCCACGGCTCTTGGACATCTTCTCGCCGCTCACGGTGATGAAGCCGTGCACGTTCACCTGCGTGGGCGTCTTGCGGCCGGAGAACTGCAGCATGGCGGGCCAGAACAGGGTGTGGAAGTACACGATGTCCTTGCCGATGAAGTGCACCTGTTCGACCTCGGGGTCGGCGATGAACTGCTCGAAGGGCGCGTCGGTGCGCGAGGCTTCGTGCCAGTGGTCCTTGGCCTGTCCCTTGTCGAAGTGGTTCTTCAGGCTGGCCAGATAGCCCACCGGGGCGTCCAGCCAGACGTAGAAGTACTTGCCCGGCGCGTCGGGGATCTCGATGCCGAAATAGGGCGCCTCGCGCGAGATGTCCCAGTCGGCCATGCCGGCCTCGAACCACTCGCTGGCCTTCTTGGCCATCTCGGCCTGCAGGCGCGGGCGGCCGCTGCCGCCGACATCGGGGTCTTGCGTCCAGGCCTTGAGGAAGTCCACCACCTTGGGGTCAGACAGCTTGAAGAAGAAATGCTCGGAGCTGCGGATCTCGGGCTTGGCCCCGGTGAGCGTGGAATACGGCTCGATCAGGTCGGTGGGGGCATAGACCGCGCTGCACACCTCACAGCTGTCGCCGTACTGGTCTTTCGCGTGGCAGGTGGGGCACTCGCCCTTGATGTAGCGATCGGGCAGGAACATGCCCTTGACCGGGTCGTAGAACTGCTCGATGGTGCGGCTGGCGATCAGGCCGTTGGCCTTGAGCGCCCGGTAGATGCCCTGGGCCAGCTCGGTGTTCTCGGGGCTGTCGGTGGAATGCCAGTTGTCGAAGCGGATGTGAAAGCCGTCCAGGTAGGGCTTGCGGCCGGCGGCGATCTCGCCGACGAACTGCTGCGGCGTCTTGCCGGCCTTTTCAGCGGCGATCATGATGGGCGCGCCGTGGGCGTCGTCGGCGCCCACGAAGTGCACCATGTGCCCCTGCATGCGCTGGAACCGCACCCAGATGTCGGCCTGGATGTACTCCATGATGTGGCCGATGTGGAACTTGCCGTTGGCGTAGGGCAGGGCCGTGGTGACGAAGAGCTTGCGCTTGGACATGGTTTTTTCGCTCGGAACCGGTCATTTTAGTTCCGCTGGGTAAACTGGCCGGCTATTCGATTTCCCCTGACATGGCCACCTCCGATCTCACCGCCTCCCTTCTGGCTGCCCTGGGCACCGTCACGGACCCCCACACCGGCCAGGACTTCGTGAGCACCAAGGCCCTGAAGAACCTGCAGGCCGACGGCGGCCAGGTGTCTTTCGACATCGAACTGGGCTACCCGGCCCGCAGCCAGCATGAAGCCCTGCGCCAGGCCCTGGTGGCCGCCGCCCGCAGGGTGCCGGGTGTGAGCGATGTGACAGTGAACATCGCCACCCGCGTGGTTGCCCACGCGGTCCAGCGCGGGGTGCAACTGCTGCCGCAGGTGCGCAACATCGTGGCCGTGGCCTCGGGCAAGGGCGGGGTGGGCAAGAGCACCACCGCCGCCAACCTGGCCCTGGCCCTGGCCGCAGAAGGTGCCTCGGTGGGCCTGCTCGACGCCGACATCTACGGTCCCAGCCAGCCCATGATGATGGGGATCGAGGGCCGTCCCGAAAGTGAAGACGGTAAGACGATGGACCCGATGCGCAATCACGGCGTGCAGGTCATGTCCATCGGCTTCCTGATCGATCCGAACCAGGCCATGATCTGGCGCGGCCCCATGGCCACCCAGGCCCTGGAGCAGCTGCTGCGACAGACCAACTGGCGCGACCTCGACTACCTGATCGTCGACATGCCCCCCGGCACCGGCGACATCCAGCTCACGCTCTCGCAGCGTGTGCCCATGACGGGTGCGGTCATCGTCACCACGCCGCAGGACATCGCGCTTCTGGACGCACGCAAGGGCGTGGCCATGTTCGACAAGGTGGGCGTGCCGATCCTGGGCCTGGTGGAGAACATGGCGGCCCACGTCTGCACGAAGTGCGGCCATGTGGAGCACATCTTCGGCGAGGGCGGTGGCCAGCGCTACGCCGCCGAGCGTGGCATCGACTACCTGGGCGCGCTGCCCCTGGACATGGCGATCCGGCTGCAGGCCGATGGCGGCAAGCCCACGGTGGTGGCCGACCCGGACGGCCCGGTGGCCGGCCTGTACAAGGCCATGGCCCGCCAGGTCGCGATCAAGATCGCGGCCCAGGCCAAGGACTTCTCCTCGCGCTTCCCGACGATCACGGTCTCCAAGGACACCTGATGCAGGAGGCGCCGGTCCGGATCCATCGCGCCGGTGGGCGCACCGGCCACCTCAAGGGCCGGCAGGTCGATGCGGCCAGCCTGGACGAGGTGCGGGCCCTGATCGGGCCGCGACCCGAGGGCGGTCATGCCCGCGACCTGCTGATCGAGCATCTGCACCGCCTGAACGACCACTGGCGCGGGCTGCAGCCCCGTCACCTCGCGGCGCTGGCGCAGGAGATGAACCTGCCGATGGCCGAGGTGTTCGAGGTCGCGAGCTTCTATCACCACTTCGACATCCTGCGTGACGGGCAAGACGGGCCGTCGCTCACGGTGCGCGTGTGCGACGGGCTCTCGTGCGAGCTGGCGGGTGCGCAGGGTCTGCTGCAGCGGCTGCCTGCCCTGCTCGGGCCCAAGGTGCGGGTCATCTCCGCGCCCTGCATCGGCCGCTGCGAGCAGGCGCCAGCGGCATTGGTGGGGCAGCGCGCGGTGCCGGCCGCCACAGACGATCGGATCCGACAGGCCGTGGCCGGCGCCGAGGTGGCGCCCGTGCCCCAGGCCCTGGGCTACGACGCCTACCGCGCGCAGGGTGGCTACGCAGTGGCCGCCGCCGTGGCGCGTGGCGAACGGGATGTCGAATCCGTCATCACCGCGCTCGAGCACGCGGGCCTGCGCGGGCTGGGCGGCGCCGGTTTCCCGGCCGGGCGCAAGTGGCGCATCGTGCGCGCGCAGCCTGCGCCCCGGCTGATGGCGGTGAACATCGACGAGGGCGAGCCCGGCACCTTCAAGGACCGCCACTACCTCGAGCGCGATCCGCACCGCTTTCTGGAGGGCATGCTGATCGCCGCCCAGGTGGTGGGCATCGAAGCCATCTACATCTACCTGCGCGACGAATACCACGATGCGCGCGCCATGCTGCAGGCCGAGCTCGCGCGCTTGCAGGCCGATCCGCCTTTTGCCTTGCCCGCGATCCACCTGCGGCGCGGCGCGGGCGCCTACATCTGCGGCGAAGAGTCGGCCATGATCGAGAGCATCGAGGGCAAGCGCGGCGAGCCGCGCCTGCGGCCCCCCTATATCGCCGAGGTGGGTCTGTTCGGACGCCCCACGCTGGAACACAACTTCGAGACGCTGTACTGGGTGCGCACGCTCTTGGAAGACGGTCCGCAGGTGTTCGCCAGCCAAGGACGCTACGGTCGGCAGGGTCTGCGGTCGTTTAGCGTGAGCGGGCGCGTGCGCGAGCCCGGCGTCAAGCTCGCGCCCGCCGGCATCACCCTGCGCGAGCTGGTGGACGAATACTGCGGCGGCATGGCCCCGGGCCATACCCTTTACGGCTATCTGCCCGGAGGCGCCTCGGGCGGCATCCTGCCCGCGCGCTTGGCCGACGTGCCGCTGGACTTCGACACGCTGCAGCCGCACGGCTGCTTCATCGGTTCGGCAGCCGTCATCGTCCTCGGTCAGCGCGATCGCGCGCGCGACGCGGCGCTGAACATGATGCGTTTCTTCGCCCACGAAAGCTGCGGCCAATGCACGCCCTGCCGGGTGGGCACCGACAAGGCGGC
>CAZUKC010000024.1:0-9595 GCA_964620375.1 uncultured Ramlibacter sp.
GCGCGATCTCGGTCTTGCCCACGCCAGTGGGGCCGATCATGAGGATGTTCTTGGGTGTGATCTCGGGGCGCAGCTTTTCGTCGACCTGCTGGCGACGCCAGCGGTTACGCAAGGCGATGGCGACAGCGCGCTTGGCCTCCTGCTGGCCCACGATGTGGCGATCAAGCTCGGAGACGATTTCCTGGGGGGTCATGCTGGACATGGAACTGCGGATGCCTTCTTAACCCAGGGTCTCCAGGGTGTGGTTCATGTTGGTGTAGATACACAGCTCGCCGGCGATTTCCAGCGATTTCTTCACGATGTCGCGCGCGCCCAGATCAGTGTTGTCCAACAGGGCCTTGGCCGCAGCCTGCGCATAGGCGCCGCCCGAGCCGATGGCGATGATGCCGTGCTCAGGCTCGAGCACGTCACCGTTGCCGGTGATGATCAGGGACGCGTCGCGGTCGGCCACGGCCAGCATGGCCTCCAGGCGACGCAGCACGCGGTCGGTGCGCCAGTCCTTGGTCAGTTCGATGGCCGAGCGCACCAGGTGACCCTGATGCTTTTCGAGCTTGGCCTCGAAACGCTCGAAGAGGGTGAAAGCGTCGGCCGTAGCGCCGGCAAAACCGGCCAGCACCTTGTCGTGATAGAGCTTGCGCACCTTGCGGGCCGAGCCCTTGATGACGACATTGCCGAGGGTGACCTGGCCGTCGCCGCCGATAGCGACCTGCCAGTGGCCGTCAGGGGTGCGCCGGCGCACGCTGACGATGGTGGTTCCGTGAAACTGTTCCATCGGGGGGATATGGGGATGAAGGGTTGGAGGGCAAGCGCCGCGTGTGGGGATGCAGTCAGTCGCGGCGCAGGGTGATACGCGCCTGAGACGCCAGCCCCACGGCCGCCAGCAGGGCCGCCACGAGGCGGTGGACCTGCACCAGGTGGACGGCGCAGCCTTCACGCTGGCGGGCTGCGACCCAGTTGGAGAGCGCGCCGGCGGCCTCGAAGTCGATCCGCACCAGCCGCTCGCAGGAGACCACGATCCGGTCTGCGCCCTGCGCGCAGGCGTCCAGACGCGCGAGGGCTGCGGCTGCATCGCCTGCGAGGGTCGCGGTCAGTTCGCCCGTCGAAGGCGTGGCGGGCAGGCTGCAGCCGAAGGCGCCGCTGTCGCTGCCGCTGGCCTGAACGGACACCCGCGGCTCCAGGGCGGTCACGGGCTGGCGGGGCTGCCCGGGATCGTCCGTCTCGAGCAGGCGCAGGTCGCACACGGGCGGGTCCCAGGAGGGAGGCGACACCTCGTAGGTGACGCAGTAGTCCAGGGCCACGAGTTCGAATTCCGCCGGCCGGCGGGTGGCGCGCAGCCAGTCCAGGCGCAGGGCCCACCAGGCCGGGTCCACGCCCCGCTCGCCGCAGGCCGTCCGGGCGTCCAGGACGCGCTCCAGGGCCTGCGCGCCCGCGAGCCTCAGGCGGATCGGGCTGCGGGCCCAGTGAGCCACCAGGAGCGCCAGTGGCGCCACCGCGCCTGGCTCCAGCCGGGTCAGACCGGCCCAGGAGAGTCGCCAGGGCTGGGGCTGACCCGCCAGGACCTCCTGCAGCCCCGCCACATCCGCGGCCTCCAGGACCGCCGGGCAGACCCAGTCGAAGGCCGTCTCGCCCTGGACCGAGGCTGGGAAGGTCCGGGTGGCCTCTGCGGCCTGCGGGATCAGCGTCGCCTCCGCGGCACGCCATTGCGGCGGCGAGCACTGCAAGCGCCGGGCGAACTCGGCGCCGAGGTCATCGTAGGGTCCAGACTGGCCGCACGCTCGGTACAGGTCAAACAGGTACCGCCAGGTCTCGGCCTGCGACGCCCGGGGATGCGCCGGGTCCAGCATGGCGCGCAGGACCGCCTCGGCACCGGCCGTATCGCCGCTGGCAAAGCGCAGGGCGGCTTCCTCGAACTCGGGGTCGTGGACGAAGTCCGTGCCGGCCTGCGCCGGGTGGGGCTGCGGCGGCTCGGGCGCGGTGCGTGGCACCACGGACATCTGCGCCTCGATCTCGTTGATCTTGCGCAGTGTGGTGGCGCGCTCGTCTGCGGTGCAGGGGATCGAGCTGTGAAAGATCGGGGCGGGCGACACCGGCGCTGGCATGGCCGCCGCCTGCTGGCGAAGCACCTGGCGCAGCAGGTCGAACTCGCGCCGTCGCAAGGCGTCGTTGCGGCGCTTGCGCTCGATCATGGCCTGCACCGCCTCGCGCGAGTAGGCGCCCTCGTGGGCGGGCCGGTCGTCACGCGCGGCGCGGGCAAGTGGCTTGGCGGGCGCGAGCCGTCGCCACACACCCCCCCACCACCCGACTTGCGGCCGGGAGGACGGAGCCTCGGGGTCGCCAGGGGACGTGGGCATACGGCGCCGGGCGCAAACGGTGGGGGCAGGGGTGGCGAGCGAGAGGCGCTGCCTCAGTCGCCGAACATCTTCTGTTTGAGCTCGCGACGCTGCTGCGCCTCAAGAGACAGGGTGGCCGTGGGACGGGCCAGAAGACGGCCCACACCGATCGGCTCGCCGGTTTCGTCGCAGTAGCCGTAGTCGCCGGCGTCGATGCGGGCGATGGACTGCTCGATCTTTTTCAGCAGCTTGCGTTCGCGGTCGCGGGTGCGCAGCTCCAGGGCGTGTTCTTCCTCGATGGTGGCGCGGTCGGCCGGGTCGGGGACGATCACGGTGTCCTCGCGCAAGTGCTCGGTGGTTTCACCTGCGCTGTTGAGGATGTCCTGCTTCAGTTGCAGCAGCTTCAGGCGGAAAAACGCCATCTGCTTGTCGTTCATGTACTCGCCGTCGGGCATGGCCAGAACTTCGGCGTCGGTCAGCTGGTCGGCCGACTTGGTCTTCCAGTTGTTGGCGAGCTTGGGGTCTTTCTTGACCGGGAGGCTGGGAGGGGGTGTGGGCACAGGGGGTGTCGGGGTCTGGATGTAGCTGGCCTTGGCGGCGGTCGACGCGACCGACTGGGCCATGGACGGCACCGTGATCTGGGCCAGCCGGGCGGAGGGCCGGGTGGCGCGGGGAGGCGTCGAGCCAGGGACTGCGGCCGTGGCGGCGGCAGCTACGGGGGTGGGGGTGGAGGTGGCAGACACCGGGCTTGCAGCCGACTTCTTGGCGGCAGGCGCGGCGACGGCCTTCGGGCCAGCCTTGGCAGGCTGGGGCGCCGCGGACTTCTTGGCGGCGGGTAATGCTTTGGCGGCGGCTTTGGCGGCGGGCTTGGCTGGCGCCTTGGGCGCGGCCTTGACCGCCGGTTTGGCTGCAGGCTTGGCCGATTTGGCCGCCGGCTTCGCAGCGGGTTTCGCGGCCGGCTTGGCCGCGGGTTTCACGAGCTTGGCAGCCGGCTTCGCAGCAGGCCGGGCAGCGGGTTTGGCCTGGGGCTTCGCAGGCTTGGCGGCTGCTTTCGCGGGCTTGGCGGCTGCTTTCGCAGAGGGTTTGGCCACGGGCTTGGCAGCGGCCTTTTTCGGGGCGGGCTTCTTGACGACAGCCTTCTTCGGGGCGGGCTTGGCTTTGGCTGCCGGCTTGGCGGCGGGGGATGCCTTCACGGCTGCCTTCACGGGCTTGGCCTTGGCAGCGGGCTTTTTCTTCTGCGCCTTTGCGGCGGCCTTGGGTTGCGGCTTCACTTCCTGCCTCCTCGCGGCTGCGGCCCCGACGGGACGCTGCTCGCCGCCCCCGGGCCATCGTTTGTTATCTGTAGGCGCTGGGCCTGCATCACTGCGCTTTATACCCTGACTCACGGCCGAGTCGGAACCCGCCCGCTTGGGCCCGGACGGGAAACCCATCAATTGCAAGAAAGAGGCAAGCATCGGAGACCCTGGGGGCAAACCGGCCGCAATCCGATCTCAGTCGAGGCACTGCTGCAGCCCCTGCAGCAGGATGTCCCGCGGCAGGTCAATGCCGATGAAGACCATCTTGCTGGTGCGCACTTCGCCATCGGCCCACTTGGGGCCCAGGTCGCTGCCCATGAGCTGGTGCACGCCTTGGAAGATCACTTTGCGGTCGGTTCCCTTCATGTGAAGGACGCCCTTGTACCGCAGCATGCGGGGGCCGTAGATGTTGACGATGGCGCCCAGGAAGTCCTCGAGCTTGGCGGGATCGAAAGGCCGGTCGGATTTGAAGGCGAAGCTCTTGACGTCGTCGTCGTGGTGATGGTGATGCCCGTGGCCCTCGTGGGCATGGGACGGATGGTCGCAGTGCTCACCGTGCTCATGGTCATGCGCGTGGTCGTGGTGGGCATGACCGTCGGCGGCCAGGAAATCCGGGTCGATCTCGAGTTTCGAATTCAGGTTGAAGCCGTGCAGGTCCAGCACACTCGACAGGGCCACCTCGCCGAAATGCACCGTCTGCTGCGGCGCGCGCGGGTTCATGTGCTTGAGGCGGTGGATCAGGGCGTCAAGCTCGTCCCGGGCGACCAGGTCGGATTTGCTGATGAAGATCCGGTCGGCGAAGCCCACCTGGCGACGCGCCTCCTGGCGGTCATTGAGCTGCTGCGCGGCGTGCTTGGCATCGACCAGAGTCAGGCATGAATCGAGCAGGTAGGTCTCGGCGATCTCGTCGTCCATGAAGAAGGTCTGGGCCACCGGGCCAGGGTCGGCCAGGCCTGTGGTCTCGATGATGACGCGGTCGAACTCGAGCTGGCCGGAGCGCTTCTTGGCGGCCAGCAGCTGCAGGGTGGCGCGCAGGTCCTCGCGGATCGTGCAGCAGATGCAGCCGTTGCTCATTTGCACGATCTGCTCGTTGGTCTCGGACACCAGGATGTCGTTGTCGATGTTCTCGGCGCCGAACTCGTTCTCGATCACGGCGATCTTCTGGCCGTGCGCCTCGTGCAGGACGCGTTTGAGCAGGGTGGTCTTTCCCGAGCCGAGAAAGCCGGTCAGGATGGTGGCGGGGATGAGGCTCATGGTCGAGACTGGATTTCGAAGGTGGGCGAGTGTAAGGGGTTCCTCGCCCGGGCGGTGTCGGTGAGGTCCTATGCACCTTCCGGGCGGGTCTGAATCACCAGGCCCTTGAGGTATTCGCCCTCCGGGAACATCAGGGTCATGGGGTGATCGGGGGCGCCGCCCAGGCGCTCGACGATGTCGCCGTCCACCCCCGCATCGACCGCGGCCGAGGCCACGATCTTGTGAAAAAGGTCAGCGCTGATGCCGCCCGAGCAGGAGTACGTGAACAGCACGCCGCCCGGCGCCAGCAGCTTCAGGGCCAGGCGGTTGATGTCCTTGTAGGCCCGCGCCGCGCGGTCGGCATGGGCCACCGTGGGCGCCAGCTTGGGCGGGTCCAGGACGATGCCATCGAAGCGGCGACCCTCGGCGATGAAGCGGCGCAGGCTGGCGTTGACGTCGGCGTCCAGGAAATCGGTACGCGACGCGTCGAAGCCGTTGAGCGCCACGTTGGCCCGGGCCCGCTCCAGGGCCGGCGCGGACGAGTCGACCGAGGTGACGTGGGCCGCACCACCGGCCAGCGCCGCCACCGTGAAGCCGCCGGTGTAGCAGTAGGTGTTCAGGACCTGCCGCAGGCCCAGGCGCCTCACGTACTCGCAGAACCTGCGCCGGCTGTCTCGCTGGTCCAGGTAGAAGCCGGTCTTGTGCCCGGTGGCGATGTCCAGCGAGAGGCGCCAGTCGTGCTCGCGCAGGGTGAGTTCGACCGGGCCCTCGCCGCGCAGCCAGCCGGTCGCAGGCTCCAGGCCCTCGAGCTGTCGGGCGCTGGCATCCGAGCGTTCGTACAGGCGGGACAGGCCGGTCTCGGCCAGCAGGGCGTCGGCCAGGACCGCCTGCCAGCGCTGCGCACCCACCGAGAGGAACTGCGCCACCAGGGTGTCACCGTAGCGGTCGACGATGAGGCCGGGCAGGCCGTCGGATTCGCCGTGCACCAGGCGCATGCCATCACTGGCGATGGCCATGCGCTGTCGGGCGCGCACGGCCTGGCGCACGCGCTGTGCGAGGAAGGCGGCGTCGATGCGCTGGGCCTCGTCGAAGCTCCAGCAGCGAGCGCGGATACGGGAGGCGGGGCTGAAGGCCGCCCAGGCCAGGAAACGGCCGTCGTGCGACTCGACGCGCACGGTCTCGCCCGGGTCGCCACCGCCCTTGGCGATGGCGGAGTCAAAGACCCAGGGATGACGCCGCAGCAGGGAGCGTTCCTTGCCTTCCTTCAGGCGGATGGTTTTCATCGCCCGATTGTCGCCGCGCGCGTGCGGGCGACCGAGGCGCTAGCGCACGGGGGCTTCGTTCAGGACAACCCGGGTGCCCGCGCCCATCTCGCCCTGCACGCGCACGCCCTGGAAGAAGATGCGCAGATGACCCAGGTCGCCCTGCACCACGAAGGGCGCGGGCCCGTAGACGCTGCGGCCGCTACCGGCTTCGAGGTCCACGCGGGTGACCTTACGGGCGGCGTCCAGCACGCACAGGCGGGCGGGCCGGTCGGCGACCAGGTAGACGAAATTGCCCGCCTTGCGCGGCTCGCTGGGGGTGTAGGCCACCGCGGGGGCGCTGGTGTCGGCCGGACAGGGGGCATCCGCTGCAGCCACCGGCGCAGCGGCGGGGGCCGTCATGACCACCGGGACCGGCTCGGGGACCGGTGCGGGCACCGGTGCGGGAGGCGTCACCACGGCTTGCGCAGGGGCCGCCGAGGCCGAAGTCGGGGGCGAGGCGTCGGCGGTAGCGACCGACCGGACGGCGGGACGCGACCGGATCGGCCCGAGCAGGGCCCAGGCGCCCAGGACGATCGCCGCCAGCCCCACGATGATCCCGGCCAGGCGGCCACTCCGGGCGGGCCCCGGCGCCGCCGGCGCGAGGCGCGGCCCCGCGGCAGGCACCGGTCGCGGCAGGGAATCGGACAGGGGCTGGGGGGTGGCAGACGGACCATGATCGGCGGGCGCCACATCGTCAGGCCTGCTGTCTACCGGCGCGACCGGCGCCACGTAGCCCAGTTTGGCCAGCAGGGTTCGGCCCATGTGGGCCTTGATCTCGGGGCTGTAGAACTCGCCGCCCTCGCCCTCCTCCAGCCCGCGCAGCTGCTGCAGCGTCATGGTGCCCATGCGCGCCAGCACGCTGCGGTCCAGGCCTGCCTGTTCGCGCAGGGCCTTGAGCAGTTCGCCATCAGAACGTTGCCACAACGGAGACGTCATGGGAGGAAGGGAGCGCCAGGCCCCGGCCGGTGAGACCGCGATTATTCGAGGCGACCACGCGCCGGGTCCATACGCCAATTGGTGTGCGCGCCGGGCGGGTCGTCGCCCTGGAGACATCAGTCCTTGCGTCGCGCGCGCGGGTGGGCCGCGTCGTAGGCCTGGGCCAGGTGCTGGAAGTCCAGGCGCGTGTAGACCTGGGTGGTGGCGATGCTGGCATGCCCCAGCATCTCCTGGACGGCACGCAGGTCGCCGCTGGATTGCAGCAGGTGGCTGGCGAAGGAGTGGCGCAGCATGTGGGGATGCACCGGCGCGGCCAGGCCGGCGCGCAGGCTGCGCTCTCGCAGCGCTTTCCAGGCGGCCTGGGGCGTGAGGCGCTGGCCACGCGTACCGAGAAACAGCGCCGCTGCGTCGGCCTGAGGGCCGCGGCACGCGGGCGGGGCGTGCGGGCCTGCGCGCTGCGCCTGCCAGCGGGCCAGGGCCTGCAGGGCCGCGGCACCCACCGGCACCGTGCGCCGCTTGCCCCCCTTACCCAGGACATGGGCCTGGCCGGCATCGGTGTCGACCCAGCCCCGCGCGCTGTCGCTGGCCACCCGATCCAACCCCACCAGCTCGCCCACGCGCAGGCCACCGCCATAGAGCAATTCCACCAGCGCGGCGTCGCGCGCCTCGCGCCAGGGATCGGCCTGCGCGTCCTGGTAGGCCGCGAGCTGCACCGCGTCGTCGACGCTCAGGGCCTTGGGCAGGGGCCGCGGTGACTTGGGCGCGCGCACGTCGGCTACCGGGTTGTGGGTGATGAGGCCCTGGCGCCCGAGCCAGGCGTAAAAGCCGCGCCAGCCCGAAAGGATCAGGGCAATGCCGCGACCGCTGCGGCCGCCCGCATGCATCTGGGCGACCCAGCGCCGCACGTGGGCAGTCTGCACCTGCAGCAGGTCCACGCCCGCGGCCTGGGCGCTGGTCTGCAGGCGCTCCAGGTCCAGCGCATAGAGTTCGACCGTGCGCGTGGCCAGGCGCTTGCCGACGCGCACGTGCTCGAGGTACTTCTCAACCAGGTCGCCGGCGGCGCTCATGGGCCTCGGACGCTGCGGAATCTCAGTCGCGGCGCAGCCGCGCCAGCGCCGCGCTTGCCAATTCGGCGATGCGCTCCAGGAAGTCGGTGCCCATGCCGCTGCCAAAACGCTGCGGGTCGGGCGAGGCCAGCACCAGCAGCCCGAACGCCGGGGTGGTGTTGCTGATCGCGCCTTCGCGCAGCGGGATCATGGCCAGCGAGGCGGCCTGCGCCGGGTCCTGCAGCCAGCCCGCGGCCTCGAAGCCGGAATTCACGCCGCAATAGGGCTGCGTGAGCGAAGAGGCGAAGCTGCGCACGTCCTCGCTCACACCCTGGGCGAAGGGCTGCGCCGCATGGCGCTCGGGCAGACCCCACAGGCGAAGGGCAGCCTGGGGCACCAGGAACTGGTCCTCGATCTCGGAGACGATGGTCGAAGGCAGCAGGTCGGCGGTGGTCACGGTCAGCAGCTGCAGCGCCCAACGGTGCAGGCGCCCGGAGATGACCATGTTCTCGCCGCCGTGGCGGATCATGTCCATCATGCGCAGCTCCAGGGCGCGGATCTTCTCGCGCAGCATCTCGGCCTGGCGCTCCTGCAGGCTCACCGCGCGGTTGCCGTGCGGGCTATTGAGCTGCACGCTGGCCAGGAGCTCGGCGTGGCGCTGGAAGAAATCAGGGGTGTTCGCCAGGTAGTTGGCGATGTCGTCCTCGGTGATGGGGTTCATGGTGTCGTGGTTCAGGGTCATATCGGAATCTCCACCTCGCCTTCAAAGACGGTGACGGCCGGGCCGGTCATGCGCACCGGCGTGGCGCCGCCGTCCCATTCGATCGTGAGCACGCCGCCGCGGGTCTGGACGTCAACCCGCCCGTCCAGGAGCCCCAGTCGGATGCCGGCCACAACCGCGGCGCAGGCGCCGGTGCCGCAGGCCAGGGTCTCGCCCGCGCCGCGCTCCCAGACACGCAGGCGCACCTGTGCGCGGTCCACGACCTGCAGGAAGCCCACGTTCACCTTGCGCGGAAAGTAGGGGTGCCGCTCCAGGTGGGGGCCCAAGGTGGTGACAAGCGGGGTTTCCACGTCGGCCACCAGCACCACCGCGTGCGGGTTGCCCATGGACACCACCGCCACCGGCACGGTATCCATCCCCACCAGCGTGGCGGCAGAGCCCGCTGGCAACGGCCACATCTCCCAGGGGCCGCAGGGGATCGGCTCCGCGTTCTTGGGTTGGAAGGGAATGGCGGGCAGGTCGAAGACCGGCGGCCCCATGTCCACGGTGACACGGCCGTCCTCGAGCATCCGCAGTTCGAGGACACTGCTCTTGGTCTTGACTCGTACGGTGGACCGGTCGGTCAGGCCGCGTTCGCGCACGAAACGCACGAAGCAGCGTGCGCCGTTGCCACAGTGTTCAACCTCGCCGCCGTCGGCGTTGTGGATCACGTATTCAAAGTCGATGCCCG
>CAZUKC010000024.1:9605-12826 GCA_964620375.1 uncultured Ramlibacter sp.
AGGTCTGCCACTACTCGGCGTCGTCCTCGGGAACGAAGTCGATGCCCGCCTCGGGCGAGGGGCGCACCGAGAGGATCTGGTCGGCGCCCACCCCGAAGTGGCGATCGGCAAGCCACCGGTACTGCCGCGGCGAGAGGCCCAGGCGAGCGCGGGTCTCGTCCAGGACAACGAAGTCATTGCCCGCACCCTGCATCTTGGTGAAGCGAACGCGCATCGGCGCATTATCGGTCAGGGCCGCTCCAGGGCCGGCACGTCCGGCGTGCGTGATGTAATCCAGGCCATGGTCCGAGCCACGCAACTGCTGTACCCCCCGCGCGAGCCCGCGCCCCTGCGACCCGCCGCCACCGTCCTCCTGATGCGGGACACCCCCGAGGGCCCGGAAGTTCTCATGACCCGGCGCTCGGACACCGCGAGCTTCGCGCCCGGCGCCTATGTGTTCCCCGGAGGCGGCATCGACCCCGCCGACGCCCAGACGCACGACATCGCCGCGCGCCGGCCCACCCAGGGCGACCTGCACCTGACCCAGGCGATCGCCGCCATCCGCGAAAGCTTCGAGGAACTGGGCGTGCTGCTGGCGCGCCACGCCGACGGCCGACCCGCCACGGACGCCGACATCGCCGCGATGGACCGCAGCGCTCCCTTCGCGCCCCAGTGCCGCGCGCGCGGGCTGACGCTGGCGGCCGACGGCGTATTCGTGCTGGCGCACTGGATCACTGACCGCGACATGCCCCGGCGCTTCGACGTGCCCTTTTTGGTCGCGCGCATGCCGCCGGACCAGGCGCCGGTGGCCGATGAATCCGAGCAGTTCGAACCGGTGTGGGTGCGGCCCGCGCAGGCCCTGGAGCGTCACGAGGCGGGCCGCTTCTTCATGATCTTTCCCACCATCCGCACGCTGCAGCGCCTGGTGGCCTTTCCCAGCGTGCAGGCGGTGCTGGACGCCTGTGCCAGTGAACAGCCCTTGTGGACCAGTTGCCCCCGCGCCGGCCTGCAGCACGGGAAAGAAGCCCGGTACATGGAGCATGAGCCGCCCTATGGCGAGCTGGCGCTGGTCTGCCCCGACGGGCAAATCGTGCACTCGCTGCAGTGGCAGACCGAGGCGCCCGTGCCGCTGCTGCGGCACCTGCAGCGCCTGACCGCCCCCAACCCTGGCGTGATGACCGGGCCGGGCACCAACACCTACCTGGTGGGCGACGCCTCCAGCGGCTACCTGGTGATCGACCCGGGTCCGAACGATGCGACGCATGTCGATCGGCTGGTGCAAGCGACCGACGGTGATGTGCGGGCCATCGTGTGCACGCACTCGCATCCGGACCATTCGCCCGCCGCCCGCCCGCTGCAGGCACGGTGCAAGGGCCGCCCGCCAGTCCTGGGCTTGCCCTCGCTGCCCACGGCACGCCCCGACAGCGCCTTCACGCCCGACCGAGCGCTGAACGACGCAGAGGTCCTCACGCTGGAAAGCGGTGGCCTCACCCACCGCCTGCAGGTGGTGCACACGCCGGGGCATGCGGCCAACCACCTGTGCCTGGTGATGCTGGAGGACGGCCTGCTGTTCTCGGGCGATCACATCCTCAATGGCAGCACCACGGTGGTGGCGCCGCCCGATGGCGAGATGACGGCCTACCTCGATTCGCTGGACCGGCTGGCGGCCCTGTGCGCGGCGCACGACATCGGTTTCATCCTGCCCGCGCATGGCTACGTGCTGGGCGACGCGCAGCAGGCGATCGCCCGGCTCAAGGCGCACCGTCTGGCGCGCGAGGCCAAGGTGCTCAGGGTGATGAAGTCGATGCCGCAGGGCACGCTGCAGGACTGGCTGCCGCAGGCCTATGACGACGTACCGGCATCGATCCGGCCGGTGGCCCTGCACTCGCTGCGGGCCCATGTGGACCGCATACGGGCCCTGGGCCTGCATGAAAGATAAGTGTGAAGCGCGCCGGTACGCCGGATTCTGTGCGTCGCGGTTGCCCGTGACGTGACCGCCATTCTTCTGGGCCGCCCGTTGCCGAAGCGGCTCGATGCTACCTACCCGCCAGCTCCCCGGGACACAGGTCGACACTGGCCTACTTGGTATTGCTGCGCGTAGAGATTGCCCGTTTCACCCCCCGTGTTGCCACGGGGACTCGTCTCTGTTGCTCTGATCCTCACCTCGCGGTGGACAGGTGTTACCTGCTACGCTGCCCTGTGCAGTCCGGACGTTCCTCCAGTGCGCCCTTTCGGGCCTTGCACCAGCGGCGGTCTGGCGTGCTTCACGGGGCGTATTATCCGCGCTTGACCACCCGTCTTTGGTTCGATAGCCACGAACCCGCAAGACCATGATCCGCCTGTCCGAACTCAAGCTGCCCCTGGCCCAGGCCGAGGCTCCCGACGCCCCGCTGCGCGCCGCAGCCAGCCTAGCCCTGGGTATTCCCCCCGCCGCCGTCGCCCGCCTGGACGTCTTCAAGCGCAGCTTCGACGCGCGCAAGGCCGACCTGCTGGCGGTCTACATCGTCGACATCACCCTGACCGATCCCGCACAGGAGGCGCCGTTGCTGGCGCGCCTGGCGGGCAAGCCCCACATCGGTCCGACGCCCGACATGACCTGGCGCCCACCGGTGCACGCCAAGGCCCCACCCACGATGCGGCCGGTGGTGGTGGGCTTCGGTCCCTGCGGCATCTTCGCGGCGCTGGCCTTGGCGCAGATGGGCCTGTGCCCCATCGTGATCGAGCGGGGCAAGCCGGTGCGTGAGCGCACGAAAGACACCTGGGGCCTGTGGCGCAAGAAGGTGCTGCACCCCGAGAGCAACGTGCAGTTCGGCGAGGGCGGCGCGGGAACCTTCTCGGACGGCAAGCTTTACAGCCAGATCAAGGACCCGCGCCACCTGGGGCGCAAGGTGATGCAGGAGTTCGTGAAGGCCGGTGCGCCTGCCGAGATCCTCTACGCCGCGCACCCGCACATCGGCACCTTCAAGCTGGTGAAGGTGGTGGAAAACATCCGCGAGCAGATCATCGCCCTGGGTGGCGAGGTGCGCTTCCAGCAGCGCGTGACCGACTTCCTGATCGAGGACGGGCACCTGCGCGGGCTGATGATCCTGGACCAGGCCAGCGGCGACTCGTACGAACTGCGCGCCGACCATGTGGTGCTGGCCCTGGGCCACAGCTCGCGGGACACCTTCGAGCGCCTGTACGAACGCGGCGTGTACCTGGAGGCAAAGCCCTTCTCCGTGGGCTTTCGTATCGAGCACCCA
>CAZUKC010000025.1:0-12532 GCA_964620375.1 uncultured Ramlibacter sp.
CCAACTGGTTCAACCGGCCGAAGAAGTAAGGCGCGCGGCTCGCCGCAATGCCGCGCGAGCTGTCGCTGAAGCTGCTCCTTCCCCTGGATCGCAAGGGGCTTGGAGGGCTGATCTGATTTGTGGCGCAGGGGCACGCTGATTCCGAATAGGATCGCCCGATGCTCTACGCCCTCCTGAAAACCCTGCACGTCCTGTCCATCATCGTATGGGTGGGCGGCATGGTGTTCGCGCACTTCTTTCTGCGGCCTGCGGTCGCCGCGCTCGAACCCCCGGTGCGCCTGCGCCTCATGCACGAGGTGCTGGCCCGCTTCTTTCGGGTGGTCCTGGTGGCCTCCTGGCTCACCCTGGGCAGCGGCCTCTGGATGCTGGGGCGCGTGGCCAAGCAGGTGGTGCAGTCAGGCGGTCAGTTCTCGATGCCGCTGTCCTGGACGCTCATGGCAGTCCTGGGCGTGCTGATGGTGGCGATCTTCATGCATATCCGCTTCGCGCTGCACAAGCGCATGGGCCGCGCGCTCGAGGCCGCGGACCTGGCCGCCGCCGGCGCGGCCCTGGCCCAGATCCGACGCTGGGTATCGGTCAACCTGGCCCTGGGGATCCTGATCGTCGTCGTGACCGTGATGCGGTGGGCTTGAAGCGGCGCCAACCGCATCATCGGCGACGTCCATTGCCCGCCGGCGGACGATAACGGTTCAGACGGGGGTGCGGGTCAAGTCGCAGGCCAGCAGCAGGCGACGGCATTCCTGTGCCGACAGCGTCCGCCGGCCAGCCCACTGGGGAAACATCTGTGCGAGGGCCTGTTCGACCGTCGTCTGCCGGTCCGGGAACAGGCTTGAGAGCATGGCGGTGGACAGCTCCGTCGAATCGCCGTCGATCACCATCGCCTGCTCCAGGATGCGACCGAACAGCCGCCACTTGATCCAGTTTTTCGCCATGTGTCCGAGCGCCTCGGCGAGCGGCTCGCCTGCGGGCGGCGGCAGTGTTCGTTCAAGCGCCTGGCACTTGGCACTCATTCGCCAGGCGTGCTCGCCGACGAAGTCCCGCAGGATCGCGAGCGCCTGCGGCGCCATCTCGCGCGCGACGGATGCCTCCAGCGCCAGGTACATCGCGAAGTCGTCTTCCAGTAGCTTGACCAGTGCATCATCACGCACATAGCGTCGCGGAATGAACAACACCGCATAGGGCGAAGAGGCGATCGACTTTGCGGCGAGCTGCTCGTCCCAGACGCCATCCGGAAACTCGGATTCCACGAAACAACTCGAGACATGGGCCCTGGCGCTGGCCGCGTCGCCGCTGGCCTCGTTTGCCCTGAACCAGATCACGAGCTCCTCGGCGAACTCCTCGGTGCGGTAGGTGTTGGCCAGACCCGCGAGCGCCTTTTCAAGTGAGAGCACGCACAGGCTCCGATCCCGCAGCTTCGGTGGCACGTGCTGCAGGACCTTGCCGCCCCAGTGATCGTTTTCGATCGCCTCGCGGCACAGCGCGCGCGTTTTGTAGTGCTCCGGAATGAATTCGAAATTGGCCAGCGCACTGTGCTGGCCCGCGGCCGCCAGAATCTCAGGGGTGTGAAAGCGGGTGGGGATCTTGTCCAGCAGCCCAATCCGGTCGTCCTCCAGCAGGGTGCACAGCAGGGCGCGCCCCTCGGGGGAGCTCCAGGCCTGCTCGTGTTCCCGCTCGGTCATCTCCGTGATCGAAGACCAACCATCCTTGGCGACGATCTGCATCAGGTACTTGCGACGCAAGGCGGCGCTGTTGATGGAGCCGAGCTCCAGCTGAATCCAGCTGTGGGTGTTGTTCAGGGCGACTTCCACAAGCGTCTCGTCCAGAAACTTGGCCGGCACGAACTTCAGCGCGTTGGGCTCTTCCGGTCGTACGGCCTTTCGGCACATTTCAGCGGTCTTCAGGGCTGCAGGCACGAAGGCCAGGGCGGCGCCCTTCTTCGTGACCGCGAGATCGCACAGGGCCGCGGTTCGCAGCGCACGGGGCACATGCTCGAGGTCTGTGCCGTTGCCTCGAACAGCTTGCTCACAGACCTGGGCGGTACGCAGCGCACGAGGAACAAGACCCAGCCCCGATGAATGCGTGACATACGCCAGCGCCTGCCGCTCGTTGCGCAGGCCGACCTTCAGGTGCGGGATCGGGTAGAAGCCCGCATTACCGCGGCCCTTCACCGCCATCAGCTTGTCCACGAGCGTTTCGGTGCACTTCGAGGCCGGGATCAGCTTGGCCTGCTGATGCTGTTCGAGCAGGAAGGCCACCAGCAGATCGTCGTTCCACCAGGCCTTGGGGATGGCGGTCAGACCGGAGCCCGTGCGGCTCGCCAGCGGGATCAGGATCTCGTTGCGCCGTTGTGGATTCTCTCGAAGCTTGGGGTCGGCCTGGATACGGGCGACCGCTTGCTGCAGCTGCTCGCTTGCCTGCGTGGCCACCTGTTGCTCGGCGGACTCACGGGCCTGCGTAGCGCGCTGGCGCCGTGCTTCCCAGTCGATCGTCTCGCCCGCGCGCGCGCGAACGAGCAGTGACTGGGTCATGCCCTCGTAGTCCCACTCGCCGTCATATTCATCGTCGTCGTAGGGCTCGAAAAAAGCGCGCTCTTCGCCGTCTCCAAGGAAGGCCTCTCCGACCTTGCGGCCCTGGTCGAACACCGTCGCACCGGCAAAGGCCGGCCCTTCTTCGACGTAGTGCAACTCGAAGCGAAGGTCGGGGTACTGGGCGGCCAGGTCCTCGATCATTTGCGGCCGAGGGTTCCAGGCGGTATCGAAGCGGTAGACGAGGTCCCGCCCATCCACCTCGAGTTCCCCGGTGCTGCGCTCGTCACGCGAGTCCCAGGTGTTCGGGATCACGGTGGCCAGCTTGTTCCAGTCGACGGCGGCCTCGGGCGAACCGATTGCCCAGGCGAACTGCGTCAACCGCTTTTTCGTTCCCTTGACGCGCAAGGTGTTGTAGACCCAGTTGGGCATGCTGTCTGTCCTTCAAAGCCATGAAGCCCGCGCCGGACGCTTCGGCCCTTTCCCGTACGCAGCGCGGCAGTGAATGTAGCGGATCGCGACCTGGCAACCTCGGGGCGTGGACCCCGTCGCCTCAGTGCAGGGACGTTGCCGTGGTCTTGGTCCTGCCGCGTGCCAGGCGTGCGTGCTCCCGGCGCTCCAGCAGGTTGAACACCCACTCGACCCGCTGCGGGATGCCGCGGTTCGGAAAGCCTGCGCCCGCGCCGTCGCGGGTGGCCGCACCGTCTGGCGCGCAGCCTTCCACCAGGTAGGCCACCGCCGGCAGGGGCGGCTGGGGCTCGACCTGTGCCCGCAACCAGCCCGCCTGGGTCCAGGCGCTCGCCAGCAGCACCAGCTTGCGTCGCGTGCTGACCACCGTGCGGTGGTGGACCGAGTCGCCGCCCTCGCGCCGCAGCTGCTGCCCGATCTCGCCGTAGATCAGGCTGGCGGACAGGATCGCGGCCCGGCAATCCGCCGGCAGCTCGCCGATGCCCGCCTGCGACTGCTTGTACAGGCGATCGGCCTCCTGCAGCAGGCGCTCGATCACGCTGCGCACCCCCGGCGTGAACACCGGCTCGCGCAGCCAGGCCTGGACATCCACGCCCGCCTCCTGCAGCCACTGGCGCGGCAGGTACAGGCGCGCGTTGCGTGCGTCCTCGCCCACGTCGCGGGCGATATTGGTCAGTTGCATGGCCACGCCCAGCTCGCAGGCGCGGGCCAGGGTATGCGGCTGTCGGGCGCCCATCACCCAGGACATCATCGCGCCCACGCTGCCCGCTACCCGCGCGCCGTAAGCGTGGACGTCTTCGATCGTCTCGTAGTGCCTTGCCTGCACGTCCCAGGCGAAGCCCTCGATCAAGGCATCGAGCAAATGCCGCGGCAGGTCGCAGTCCTGCACCAGTAAAGACAGTGCGTGGTCCTCCACCAGGTCCAGCGGCGTGCCGGCATAGATGCGGTCCAGGCGGCCCTGCAAGAGCGCCAGGCTGGCCTCGCCCCCACCGGGCTGGTCCACCAGGTCGTCCGCGACGCGGCAGAAGGCATACAGGGCGATGGCGCCTGCGCGCACACGCGGCGGCAGCAGGCGGCTGGCCGCAAAGAAGGTACGCGAGCCCCCGCGCATCATGGCGACACAGGCCTGCAGGTCGCGCCCCGAGAGGTCGCCGACGAATGCGGCTTCGGGCCGATCAGGCGGCATAGGCATCCACCGTGGGCAGGACCGACTCCAGGGCCTTGGCTGACATCAGCACGCCCGGCACGCCCGCGCCCGGGTGCGTGCTGGCGCCCACCATGTACAGCCCCTGGATGTCCTCGCTGCGGTTGTGCGGGCGGAACCACGCGCTTTGCGTGAGCAGGGGCTCCAGGCCGAAGCCTGCGCCCTTGTAGGACCACAGCCGGTCCTGGAATTCCTGCGGCGTGGTCACCCGCGAGGTGACGATGCGCTGCGAGAGCCCGGGCAGCACCGTGGCCTCCAGACGTTCGCAGATGGCCTGCCGATAAACCTCGGCGTGCTCGGCCCAGTCGGTGCCGCTGTCCAGGTGCGGCACCGGCGAGAGGGCATAGAAGGTGTCGCAGCCCGCGGGCGCCAGTGAGGGGTCGGTGGCGGTGGGGCGGTGCAGGTAGAGGCTGAAGTCCTGTGCCAGCTTCTTCTTCTTGAAGATGTCCGTGAGCAGCTCGCGGTAGCGCGGACCCATCACCATCATGTGGTGCGGGACGTCCGCGTACTGTCCGCGCGTACCGAAGTACCAGACGAACAGCCCCATGGAGTAGCGGCCCTTCTCGATACGGCGGTCGGTCCAGTGCAGCCGGTACTGGGGATCGATCAGGTGCTTGTAGGTCCAGGCCGAGTCACCGTTGCTCACCACGATGTCTGCCGGCACGTACTCGCCGCTGGCCAGCTCCACGCCGCGGGCACGACCGGCGTCCACGCGAATGCGGGTGACCGGAGCGTTGCAGTCAATGCGCACGCCGCGTTCGCGCAGCAGGCCCACCAGGCCGTCCACGATGGCGCCCGTGCCGCCGATGGCGGAATGCACGCCCCAGTTGCGCTCGAGCGCGTGAATCAGCGAATACGCGCAGGTGACCGCGAAGGGGTTGCCGCCGATCAGCAGCGGGTGAAAACTCATGACCAGCCGCAGCTTGGGATGCTTCAGGTGCTGCGCCACCAGGCTGTAGATGCTGCGCCAGGCTTGCATGCGCGCGAAGGCGGGCAGGGCGCGCAGCAGGTCGCCCACCGTCTCGAAGGCCTTGTCGCCCATGCCCTCGAATCCCAGGACCTTGCAGCGCTCGGAGGCCACCATCAGCCGGCGCATGCCGTCCACGTCGCCGGGGCTGATGGCCGCGACCTGGGCCAGCATTGCGGCCTCGTCGTCGCTGTAGTCGAAGTGCGTGCCGTCGTGAAAGCGGATCCGGTAGAAGGGGCTCATGCGGCGCAGGTCGATGTCGTCCTGCATGCGCCGCCCGCACAGGGTCCACAGTTCCTCCAGCAGGAAGGGGGCGGTGATGATGGTGGGGCCCGCGTCGAAGCGAAAGCCCTCCTGCCGGTGCATGTAGGCGCGTCCGCCAGGCGCATCGAGTTTCTCGAGGACCCGCACTCGCCAGCCCCGTGCGGACAGGCGGATCGCGGAGGCAAGGCCGCCGAAGCCACTGCCGATCACCACCGCCAGCGGCGCATCCTCGCGCGCCAGAGGGGGTATCGCACGGTCCTCGATGGCGCGAAACGCGTTCATAGGCGACCTGCTTCCGGTTCGATGGTCGCAACAGGCGCGACCACCGGGGGCACCGCCGTGACGGGTACCGCGACCGGCAGCCGCTTCGGTGTGTGCGTTTCCATCGCCCAACCCCACAGCCGCTGCATCGGCAGCGGGAACATCATCAGCAGGTGCTCGATGATCGCCAGGCCCAGGAGTGCCGCCAGCAGCACCCAGCCCGTGTTGACGATGACCGTGCCGCGCTGTGCTTCGCCCACCAACCACAGCCAGCTGCCGGCCGCCACGCTGATGGAGAGGTAGAAGAAGCCGCTCACCGGTCCGCGCCGGAAGTAGCTGCCCAGATAGGTCAGGTGCGCGGGCAGGTATTGTTCGCCCACCTCGGGCACGCCGAAGTACAGGTTCAGCTTGGCAGACAGCCGCATGCACCAGAGCAAGGCGAAGGTGCAGATCGCGACGTGATTGGGATGCCCCTGCTGCATCAGCAGCAGTACGCCGAAATTGGCGAGCAGGGCGAATTCATGGTGCAAGATGGCCTGCAGCGATTCACGAAAGCGCACCACGCCGCGTGCCCCAGGCGTGAGCGGCTCGCGGCGCGGGCCGGTGATCCAGCCACTGAGAAAGGCCAGCTCGTGCCAGCCCCACATCACGATCACGCTCGCAAAGCCCAGGTAGGCGTTGACCGCGTCTCCAGACTGCATGCTGCGTTGCGCGCCCCAGAGGCTGGCCACGCCCAGCACACTCATGCCCGCCATGCGCCAGCGGAAATGGCGCAGGGGACGGCGCACCAGCCAGAGGATGGCGCCCGTCCCGAACCACCAGGCGAACAGCGCAAACAGCGCAGGCGCCGCGGTGGAAGGCCAGAAGTCGTTCATGCGTCAGCCTGGGCGTCGTTGTTCACCACACCGGTTGCACACGGATCTGGGCCGGCAGCGGGCGGTGCTTGACAGGCAGCAGGAACAGGCGACCGAAGGTCCAGGCCGCACGGGCTGCGTAGCGCGCCTGCTGCAGCAGTCCGCTGAGACCGCCACGTGCCTTCGCATTCGCATGGCCCACCGAGCATTCCAGCAGGCGGAGCATCCCGGCGCGGAAGACCGGGTGGTCGATGTCCAGATCGACCGGGAACACCTGGCCGGCGATCTCGGAGGTGATGCGGAACACCTCGTAGTCGTACTCGGTGGAGTCCAGGCCCATGGCCTCGTGCATCAGGGGACGGGTGTGGTCACGCACATACATCGTGGCGTACACCGCCAGGGTGAAGAAGCGGATCCACAGCACGTTCAGCCCGGACAGCAGCCCAGGCTGCGCGCGCATCAGGAGCGCGAAGGACTCGCCGTGGCGGAATTCGTCGTTGCACCAGCGTTCGAACCAGCGAAAGATGGGGTGGAATCGCTTCTCGGGGTGCTTTTCCAGCTGCCGATAGATCGTGATGTAGCGGGCGTAGCCGATCTTTTCCGACAGGTAGGTCGCATACAGGATGTATTTGGGCTTGAAGTAGGTGTAGGCCTTGTTCTTCTTCAGGCCCCCCAGGTCGATGCCCAGGCCGAAGTCCTTGAGCGCCGAGTTGATGAAGCCGGCATGACGCGATTCGTCGCGGGCCATGTAGCGCATCAGCGCCTTGATGTCGGGATTGGTGGCGCGCTTCTGGATCTCGTTGTACAGGATGCAGCCCGAGAACTCCGAGGTGCACGACGAGATCAGGAAGTCCAGGAACTCCTGGCGCAGCTCGGGCGACATGGATTCCAGACCGGCGCGGGCTTCTTCCGCAAAGGCGGCGTCACGCTGGAAGTGGTCGTGGTTGTTGTCGCCTTCGTATTCCAGCAGCATCGCATCCCATTCGGCGCGCACCGACGAGACGTCCATGCGGTCCATCGCATCGAAGTCGGTGGTGTAGAAGCGCGGCGTCAGCATGGTGCTGCGCGTCGCTTTGGCCATGGCGTCGTCCGCGGTCTCCACCGTGTCGATCAGGTGGGCGAGGGCGTCATATTCCAGGGTGGCGGTGTGAGGTGCGTTCATGGCAGGGCTCTTGTGGCGGAAGGGGGCGGGGTCATCGCGGCGTGCGGCCTGCATCGCGCAGGGGCGCGAAGACGGCTACGTTGCCGGGTCCGAACGACTCCAGCGCAATGCGCGTGCCGGTAGCCGGATCGGACAGGGTCAGGCGGCCGTTCGTGTGGCCGCTCAGGAGAAAGGGTTCGGACGGGCCCATCCCGCGGCGCAGGCGTTCGCGTGACAGCGTGCGCAGCGCGCCGCGCAGGAAGCCCTGCTCGCCGCTGAAGCGGGCGATTTCGGCGCGGTCCTGCGCATCGACCACCGCCACGTCGCCGTTGGGGCGGTCCTCGAAATGCAGCGCGCGTTGCCAGGCGATGTCCGTCATCGCGGCAGGCGGCCCGCCGGACAGGCGCTGCCAGCCGACCACGGCCAGCGTGAGCACCGCCAGGCCCAGCATGGACCACAGGGGCCAGGTCACGCCGCGGTGCGGCGTGCCGTGGGGAGTGGCGGTGTTTGCGTTCATGAGCGCCGAGGTAGGTAGGAGGCCATACGCAGTGGGCTGACGTGGGGGTGCGTCATGCAGCGACGCCTTCGGGCGTCGGGTGGGTGGCTGGCGTGTCACACGCCACGGTCGTCGCGACCCCCGGATTCGCGGCTTGCCAGGCGGTCAGCAGGCGCTGCCCCACGGCCTGTGCGTCGGCGATGCAGCGCATCGCGGGCTGCGGATCGCGCAGGGCCCACGGGCGCGCATGCGGCCACAGGTGGAACCAGCCGATGCGCTTGGTGCCGGCCAGGGCCAGCGACACGTCGCCGTGGCCATCGGCATGCGACAGCAGGTCCGCGCCCCGCAACTGGCGCAGCGGCAGGTTCAGGGTGATGGTCAGCACAATGCCGATGCGCATCACCACCCGGCGCGAGGTCAGCGTGTACAGCGTGGTGCGGGCCACCCCCCAGGCCACCAGGGCCAGCAGGCCGATGGCGATGGTGGCGGCGATTCCGCTGGCCACCAGCGAGCGGCCGATGGCGGCCTGCGGATCTCCCATCAGGTACACCGTCTGCAGGCCCATCATGGCCGCGAAGTAGATCGCCAGCTTGCGCAGGTGAAAGACATGCAGGCACAGGGCGCGCCACTGCGGGCCGCCCTGCCACAGGATGCGCTCACCCGCCGGGAGCGGTTCGGGCAGGCCGGGGGCCGCCTCGAACTCGTGCTCGTGATGCGGGACGATCCGCCGCCCGCTGTCGCCTGCGGTCTCGTTCACGCCAGCGGCTCCTGGCGCGCGGGCGTCGCGTACAGCGTGCCGGCGCCGTAGTAGGCGCTGATCTTTTCTTCCTCGAGCAGGGTGATCTGCTCGGGGCTGCGGGTGCGAGGCACGTTGCCGAATTGCGCACCCAGCAGGGCCTGCACCGCCACTTCGTCCTTGCGAATGCGGGCGAAGGCGATCGGCAGCAGCACGCGGTGACCGGCCGGGACTTGCACTTCGATGTAGCGGAACATCATCTCGCAGCGGTCGATCCACAGGTCGGTGACCGTGCCGGCCACCTCGCCGTCAGCGCCGTGTACCGGCAGGCCGCGCGGGTCGGTGTCACGGGGCGAGACGCCGTGGTCGGCGGCCACGCGCAGGGGCACGATCTTGGCGTGGCCCTCGTGCATGTCGGGGATGTCCGCGCGCGCGGCCCAGGCGCCAGGGCCCACGCCTGCCAGTAACGGGTCGCCCACCGGCTCCAGCGGCGCGCCGTTGAAGCGGTGTGCGGGCTGGGCGCTGTAGCTGCCGTCGGGGCGGTTGAAGTCGGGCGCGTGGAATTCACGGCCGTCCTCCAGTCGGAAGGTCTTGGCCTCGGGCACGGGCCAGCCGATGATCTTGGGACCGTTTTCTCGGCCCGAGTCCATCGGGTAGCCCTCGCGGTGGTTTTCACGCGCGAGGTAGTAGATCAGGCCTGCGAAGAAGGCCCAGAAGACGTACAGCACCAACTGTGCAACGTCGACGTACTGGGTGATGGCGCCTGTTCCCATGGTGTTCTCCTAGATTGAGGCGGTGAAGGAAATCAGCCCGGCAACTGCGCCAGCCCGAAAGGCTGGGGCGCGTGCGCGGGGGTGGACGAACGTCGCCGTGCCAGAGGCCCCAGGGCCACGAGCACGACGAACAACAGATAAATCTCGAGGTGGAAGACGACGCTGTAACCGGTGGCCTTGGAGGCCAGCGGCTCTCCGAGCCAGCCCTGCATCGCCAGGTGGCCCATCACGTCACGCAGCGCGCCGCCCAGGGCCATGGCCACGCCTGCGGCGGTGGCCTGTACTGCGCCCCAGGCGCCCAGCACCATGCCGGTCAATTCCTTCTCCGGCATTTCCATGGCGGTCAGGAGCATGCCGACCGAGAAGAGGCCGCCGGAAAAACCGATCAAGCCTGCGCCGAAGCGAAACAGGTTGGGCGCTTCCAGCGGCGCCGAGAAGATCACGCAGGCAAACGCCGGCAGCCCCAAGAGCGCGCCGGTTGCCGCCAGGCGCACCGCGTCGACGCCACGTCCGAGCAAGCGGGCGGCCAGCACAAAGGCCAGCAGCGCACCGCCGGCAGACAGCGCGGTCAGCGCGCTGGTCAGACCCACGTCCAGGCCCAGCACCTCGCCGCCGAAGGGTTCGAGCACGATGTCCTGCATGCTGAAGGCGGCGGTGCCCAGGCCCACGGTCCACAGAAAGCGGCGCATGCGGGGCAGGGCCATCAGGCGCTGCCAGTTGCGGGAAAAGCCATCAGGCTCGCGCGCGCCGCGGCGGGCGCCACGCGCTTCCTGTTTCCACAGCGACACCAGGTTCAGGATCACCACGCACACCGCGGCCCCCTGTACCACCTGGATCAGACGTACCGGGCTGAACTTCGCGAGCAGGCCACCCAGCATCGCGCTGCCGGCGATCAGACCCACCAGCAGCATGGCGTACAGCAGGGCCACCACGCGCGGGCGCTTGTCCTGCGGCGCGACGTCGTTGGCCAGGGCGATGCCGGCGGTCTGCGAGATCTGCAGACCCGCACCGACCACGATGAAAGCCAGTGCTGCGCCGGTGCGCCCCAGCCATATGGCGGGCGTCGTGTCGGCTTCCGACAGCAGCAGGAGGGCGAAGGGCATGATCGCCAGCCCGCCGAACATCAGCAGGGTTCCGATCCACAGATAGGGCAGACGGCGCAGGCCCAGCACCGAGGGGTGCGTGTCGCTGCGGTAGCCGATGAAGGCGCGCAGGGGGGCAAACACCAGGGGCAGGGCGACGGACAGCGCCACCCACCAGGCTGGCACGCCCAGTTCCACGATCATCACGCGATTGAGCGTGCCCACGAGCAGGGCGGTGGTGATGCCCACCGCCACCTGGAACAGGGACAGGCGCAGCAGCCGTCCCAGCGGCAGATCGGGCGAGGCTGCGTCCGCAAACGGGACGTAGCGGTTGAAGACGCCGATCAGCGCACTGGGCAGGCGAAAAGCCATCTTCATCCCCGCCTCCACTCCCAGGCCTGCGAGGTGTAGAACCCGCTGGCCACGCGCTCCGTGCGGCCTTCCTGCCAGCCCAGGGGACCCAGGCTCTCGACCAGCGCCTCACGCAGCACCGGCTCGGCCTGCGGTTCCAGCGCGGGCGAACGGTCCGAACGCGGAAACAGGCGGCCCACGCGGTGCATCACCGCCAGCAGTGGCGTGCGCGGCGCAAAGGTAAACAGCATCGAGCCGCGCGTGCGATGCGACAGACGGGTCAGCGCCTGCACGATGTCGGGCGTGTCGTAGTGAATCAGGGAGTCCATCGCCACCACATGGTCGAAGGTGCCCAGGGCCTCATCCAGCATGTCGCCTGCGCGAAAGTCGATGCGCCCCGTCATGCTGTGCGCTGCGAGGCGATGGCGCTCGCGCGCCAGGTTGACCAGCGTGGGCGACAGGTCGATGGCGACCACGTACGCGCCGCGTTCGGCCGCCACCTGCGCCAGCGCCCCGGTGCCGCAGCCAGCGTCCAGCAGGCGCAGGCCGTCCATGCGCTGGGGCAGCCAGGACAGCAGGTTTTCGCGCATGCGGTCGCGCCCTGCGCGCACCGTGGCCCGGATGCGGCCCACCGGTGCGTTGGAGGTCAGACGCTCCCAGGCCTGCACCGCGGTGCGATCGAAGTAATGCTCGATCTGGCCCCGGCGCTGCAGGTAGCGGGTGTCTGGCTGCATCTCAGTCATATCCGAGCAGGTCGAAGATGTCGCGGTCCTTCATCGGCACCGCGGGCAGCGGGTCAGCCCCCAGCCACAGCTTGGCGGCCAGGCGCATGTATTCGTCCTTGACCGCCTGCAGACCGGGTGAGTCCTCCATCTCGAAGAGCGTGGACTTCTTCAGGCGGCTGCGACGGATCGCGTCCAGATCGGGGAAGTGCGCGGCCAGCTGCAGGCCGGTGCGGTCATTGAACTTGTCGATCTGGTCGGTCGCGGCGCTGCGGTTAGCGATCACGCCACCCAGTCGCACGTTGTAGTTCTTGGATTTGGCGCCGATGGCCTGCACGATCCGGTTCATCGCGAAGATGGAGTCGAAGTCGTTGGCGGTGACGATCAGCGCGCGGTCGGCGTGCTGCAGGGGCGCCGCAAAGCCGCCGCACACCACGTCGCCGAGCACGTCGAAGATCACCACGTCGGTGTCTTCCAGCAGGTGGTGTTCCTTGAGCAGCTTCACCGTCTGGCCCACCACGTAGCCACCGCAGCCCGTGCCTGCAGGTGGGCCACCGGCCTCGACGCACATCACGCCGTTGTAGCCGGGGAAGACGAAGTCCTCGGGCCGCAGTTCCTCGGCATGGAAGTCCACGGTCTCGAGGATGTCGATCACCGTGGGCAGCATCTTCTTGGTCAGCGTGAAGGT